>NZ_JAALEF010000369.1:0-2276 GCF_014145245.1 Dietzia sp. B44
GTCCACGCCCGGTCGGCGGACACCAGGGCCCAGCGGTGGTCGTCTGCTCCGGTGGCGGGGTCCTCGTCGTCGTCACCCAGGGAGCTCGCGGCACGCGCCAGGTAGTCGTCGACCACCTCGCCGTTCTCGGGGCCCAGCGCGTCGCTCATCACCCCGGGGCTGCGCGGGAGCTCGGTGCGCAGCGCGGTGAGGACGGCGACCAACGCCAGGACGATCACCACCCCGACACCCGCGATCCTGAGGACCCGCAGGCCGGCCGATCGGGGGGTCGTCCGACCGGTGCCCCGGGGCCTGCTCACGCCGCGCGGAGGGCGTCCAGCGCGTGCTGGAGGTCATCGGGGTACGAGCTCGCGAAGTCCACGCGCTCACCGGTGCCCGGGTGGTCGAACCCGAGCCCCACCGCGTGGAGCCACTGCCGCTCCAACCCGAGCCGCCTCGCCAGCACCGGATCGGCGCCGTAGGTCAGGTCCCCCGCGCACGGGTGGTGCAGGGCGGAGAAGTGCACCCGGATCTGGTGGGTGCGCCCGGTCTCCAGCTTCACCTCGACCAGCGTCGCGGCCTGGTGCGCCTCGAGCGTGTCGTAGTGGGTGATCGAGTGCTTGCCGTCGGAGGTGACCGCGAACCGCCAGTCGTTGGAGGTGTGGCGGCCGATGGGGGCGTCGATGGTCCCGGACAGCGGATCGGGGTGTCCCTGGACCAGCGCGTGGTAGGTCTTGTCGACCGTGCGGTCGCGGAACGCCCGCTTGAGGAGCGTGTACGCGCGCTCGGAGGCCGCGACCACCATCAGGCCGGAGGTGCCCACGTCGAGGCGGTGGACGATCCCCTTGCGCTCCGACGGCCCCGAGGTGGAGATGCGGTACCCGGCGGCCGCCAGCCCCCCGATCACGGTGGGGCCGGTCCAGCCCACGGAGGGGTGGGCGGCCACGCCGACGGGTTTGTCGACGACGACGAGGTCGGCGTCGGAGTAGATGACCGACATCCCCTCCACCGGCTCGGCGACCGCCGCCGGTTCGGCCCGCGGGTCGGGCATCTCGACCTCGATCCACGACATCCCGGTGAGCTTGTCGGACTTGCCCACGGCCCGGCCGTCGATCAGCACCTTGCCCTCGCCGGCGAGGTCGGCGACCGCGGTCCGGGAGATCCCGAGCAGGCGGGAGACGCCCGCATCCACCCGCATCCCGTCGAGACCGTCCGGGACGGGGAAGGTGCGCAGCTCACCCATGCGTTCCGCCCACGGTGTCGCCGCCGTCCCCGCCGTCACGACGCTCCGTCGCGGCGGAGTCCTCCGCCACCAACCCACGCGAGCCGTCGAACTCCACGCCCCTGAACACGGCGACGGCCACCACGATCACGCCGACGACCAGACTCGAGTCGGCCACGTTGAACACCGGCCACCACCCGACCGAGACGAAGTCCACCACGTGTCCGCGCAGCACCCCGGGCGAGCGGAGGTACCGGTCGACGAGATTCCCGGCGGCACCACCCAGGATCAACCCGAGTCCCCACGCCCACCACCGCGAGTGGACCCGGCGCGAGAACCACAGCAATCCCAGCACGACCAGTGTCGCCACGATGCTCAGGACGACGGTCGAGTCGGTCCCCATCGAGAAGGCCGCCCCGGGGTTGCGCAGGAGGAGCAGTCGTACGGTGTCGCCGACGATCCGGATCGGGTCCTGTCCCTCGAGTCCCCACACCGCAAGGGCCTTGGTCACCTGGTCCGCCGTCACGATCACCGCGGCGATCATCAGCATGACCACCGGCCCCGCCCTGAAATAGCCGGCACCGGCACCGCCGGGCGTCGTCCCCGTGGCGTCGGACCGCGTCCCGTTGGTCTCCGTCATGCGGTCCAGTATCCCTGATCCCCCGGCGGGGCCGGGTGGCCCGGTGGGTGGACCCTCTAGGATCGGGGGTCGTGAACCCCCGAACACCCCGTGCCTCCGGCCCTTCCCGACCCACGCGAGGCGGTCGCCGACTCCTCGTCACCGCGCTGGCCGCTGCGCTCGTGGCCTCCACGGCCGCGTGCTCGGACGGCGGGGACTCCCCCGGGGACGCGGCGGTCAGCGCGCAGGAGGACCAGGGCCTGGAGCCGGCGGTGGAGGTGGACCCCGGCCCCGCCCCGACGGTCGAGCTCCTCGACGAGGGCTCCGGGGACCTGAGGGTGTTGGCCTACGCCCCCTCGCGTGAGCCCGTGACCGTCGCCGTCACCAGGTCCGCGACGTCTCGCACGACCGTGCCGGGCTCGGAGCCGAGGATCGACGAGACCCCCGAGCAGACGA
>NZ_JAALEF010000033.1:0-3397 GCF_014145245.1 Dietzia sp. B44
ATGACCGCCGCCTACCTCCGCCACGCGGCGGACCGGTCGGACGCCGCGTGGCGGACCTATCGCGCCGTGGCCACGGGGGACCGGCCCGGTGTGACCGGCATGGCCGTTGCCCAGCGCCAGGCGGTCGGGCTGGGCAGAGTCCCGATCACCGCCACTCCGGTCGACGGCGGCTACCGCATCGACGGCCCGGTCGCGTGGGCCTCCAACGTCTACGAGGACAGCACGATCGTCCTGGCCGCCAACACCGGGGACGGGCGCAGCCTCGTCCTGGCCTTCGAGGCGTCGACTCCGGGCGTGGACATGCGCAGCGCCCCGGATCTCCTGGCGCTCAACGCCACGGCCTCGACCATGATCGGGCTCGACGGCGTCGTCGTCCCCGACGAGCAGGTGCTGGGGGAGGACCTGGGGGACTTCCTGACCGGCGTGCGCCCGGAGTTCCTCGTCCTGCAGGCCGCGTTCTGCTCGGGTGTCGCGGCGCGTTCTCTCACCGAGGTCGAGGGACTGCTCGGCGGCCTCGGTGCGTTCTCCGCCGACGAGCACTCCGCGCTGGTGGACCGCCACGAGCACATGCACTCGGAGTTGCACCGACTGGCGTCGCGGCCGGGAGAGGGCGCTCTCGTCGACCTCCTCCTGTTGCGCCTGGACGGCGCCGAGATCGCTCCCGCCGCCACGCGACTCGAGGCCATCCTCTGCGGTGGAATGGGGTATGCGCAGGACGCCCCCGCCAATCGTCGGATGCGTGAGGCCGCGTTCCTCCCCGTCCAGTCCCCCTCGCAGTCCCAGCTGCGGTGGGAGCTCGACGGGCTGGGGGTGTCCCGGCTCGTGTGGCGGGGGGACGCGGCGCGCTGACGCACCGGGCCACACGCCGACGAGGGTGAGCGCGCGGCCCGCTGAGCCCGGCCCGGTGAGCCCGGCTCAGTGCTCCCGCAACGCCTCGATCAACTCGTCCTTGGTCATGGACGAGCGTCCCTCGATGCCGATCTCCCTGGCGCGGTCGCGGAGCTCGTCGACGGTCCAGTCCTCGTACGAGCCGGCCTTGCCACCCTTGTGGCCGACCTCGGACCGCGATCGCCCGGCCGAGGCGTTGGCGATCCGGGCGGCCTTCTCCTTGCTGGCGCCGTCGTCGCGCAGCGCCTCGTAGACCTTCTCGTCCTTGATGTTCGCGGACCGCCCGTCGTTCTTCTTCTCGGCCACGGCGCTCAGACCCGCCGCATATCGGAGTGGAGGTGATGGGTCATCGGCTGTCCGACCGCGGCCATGGCGAAGGTGGTGACCAACCTGTCCCCGGTGAGTTCGTACCGGCGCCCGGTGGCGTCCACCTGCTTGGCGGTGGCGCTGTTGGCCACCCGGGCCTGGAATTCCAGGACGAGCGAGTCCGCCTCGGCCACGATGGTGCCCTCGGCGAGTTCGGTCTGTCCCATGGGCTGCGCCAGGATCAGCTCGGCGGTCCCGGCCCCCGGGATGCGCAGATAACCCGTCTCGGTGTGCATGGGGGAGCCGTCCGCGCTCCACGACCGTTGGACGTAGTGCAGGAACGGCTTGCCGACATCAGTGAAGACCACCTCGTCGGTGTACGTGAAGTCCTCGATGGTGGGATACGACCCCGCGCCCTCACCCCTCCAGGTGCCGAGAAGTGCGGCGACGGGGGCGAGGGAGGGTGCCGGTTCCATGCCCATGAGCCTAGGCGACGCCAGCGTCCCACACCGGCTGTCCGTGGGCGTCGAGCCGAAGTCCTTCGCTCGGGCTGTGCCCGGTGATCGACCCGCTGTGCATGAGGTGCCCCACGGGGAGGTCGTGGACGGTCGTCGTCACGTCGGCCACGATCCTGCGGTGGCAGCGCCACCACACGGACTCCGAACACATGACCGCGGTCCGACGGGCGCGCGCGTCCCCGACGACCCGGTCCAGGGCCGCGCGGAACCCGGGGGAGCGGGTCCACGCGCTGTAGGCGCGGAACGCCTCGACGCGCCACCAGGTGTCGGGTGAGTCGCGCCGTTGCTCCGCCGTGAGCGTGCGACGGCCCCCGAGTTGCTCCTCCCAGCGGTAGTCGATGCCGAGGTCGCGGGCGAGCTCCGGCACCGCCCCCTGTGCGGCGGCCGAGTTGGCGCGGCTCCCGGGGAATCGACGGATGTCCACCAGGAGTTCGACCCCGGCGCCGGTGAGCAACCCCCCGAGCTCGTCGCCCGCGAGCCGACCGTGCCCCACGGTGAGGAGCATCAGTCCCTCGCGTGACCGGTCCCGGCGGCCTCCGCTGTGGTGGGGGCGGGCCCCGACTCGTCCCGTCGACGGGGGACGACGTGGGCCACGGCCACCACCACCGCGCCGACGACCAGGCCGAACAGCAGCGAGCACACCGTGTTGACCAGCCACCCGAGCACACTCCCGACGCCTGCCACCGCCGCGGCCGGCTCCTCCAGCAGGTGCACCAGGTGGTACGGGGCGGTCGCCCCGAGCTCGTCCAGTCCCACCAGGAGGATGTGTCCGCCGACCCACAGCATCGCGAGCATCCCGACGAACGAGATCACCTCGAGGACCGTCGGCATCGCCCGGACCAGACCGCTGCCGAACCTCTTCACCCCCGGGGAGTCCCTCCCGGCCAGGTGGAGTCCGATGTCGTCCATCTTGACGATCACCGCCACCACGCCGTAGACGAGCGCGGTGATGAACAGCCCCACCACCACCAGGATCGCCGCGCGGGTCCAGAACGGCTCCTCGGCGACCTCGTTGAGCGCGATCATCATGATCTCGGCGCTGAGGATGAAGTCGGTGGTCACCGCCCCGCGGATCATCCGCTTCTCCGCGTCGGGGCCCTTCTCGACGACTGGCGTGGCCTCCTCGTGGTGGCCGGTGACGCGTTCCCACACCTTCTCCGCGCCCTCGTAACAGAGGTACGCACCACCGAGCATCAGCAGTGGGGTGAGGATCCACGGGACGAACTGGCTGAGCAGGAGCGCGAAGACGATGATGATGGCCTTGTTGCCCAGGGAACCCGTGGCGATCCGACGGATGATGGGCAGTTCGCGCGACGGCTCCACGTCGCGGACGTACTGCGGGGTCACGGCGGTGTCGTCGACCACCACTCCGGCGGCCTTGACGCTCGCGCGTCCGGAGGCGGCCGCGATGTCGTCGGTACTGGCCGCGGCCATCCGGGCGAGGACGGCGATGTCGTCGAGCAGGGCGGCGAGACCACCGGCCATGGGTACCTCACTGTGGTGGGCGGGAGGGGTCCCCGCCGACGGGACGGCCGACCCGTGCCGGGTCGGATCGTCACAGGGTAGCCCCGTTCGGCCCGCCGCGCCCTCGCAGCCGGTCCGGCCTCAGCCCTCCACCGCGTCCAGGACCCACCTGAGTGTCGACACCCCGGTCCGCCCGAGGTGCAGGGCCACGGCCCGGGAGC
>NZ_JAALEF010000370.1:0-1681 GCF_014145245.1 Dietzia sp. B44
GCAGGACGGCCAGGCCGCCCACCACCCACAGTGCCGGGTCGACGCCGGAGGACGCCTCCCCCGAGGTCTCGTCGGCGACCTGGTTCTCGGCCGGGTCGGACTGCTCGCCGGTCGCGCCGGGCGTCGCGGTCGCCTCGCCGGATCCGGCTGCCGCGGACCGCACGGTGAAGACCGAGGATCCGCTCACGACGTGCCCGTCGGCCGAGGTCACCCGGTAGCCGATGGTGTACGCGCCGTCCGCCAGGTCGTCGTCGACCGCCACGGTGACCGTCTCGCCCTCCACCGTCGGCTCTCCGACGGTGAGACTGGTGCGGTCGTCGCCGGTGGTGACGGCGACCGAGGCGAAGTTCTGGTTGATCTCCTCGTTGAACGTCAGCGAAACCCGTCCGGGCGAGGTCTCGAGGGTGGCGCCGTCCTGCGGGTCCACCGAGACGAGAACCGAGTGCGCTGCCGCGACCGGGGCGAGGACGGTGGCCGGCGCCGCAGCCCCCACGATCATGGTGACGGCGAGCGCGGTGGAGGCCAGCCGAGTCCGGATCGCGGTCACGGGGTGACGCCGAGGCGGGCGAGCACGTCCTTGTTGACCCGGTCGAGCTCCCCGGAGATGGCGGAGTGCACCTCGCGGCGCTGGGAGGTCGGGGTGGTCTCGGCGGTCTCGACGGCCGTGCGCAGATCCTTGAGGCGGGAACGGGTGGAGGCGATGAAGTCCTCGACCTGGCGATCCCCGCGGCGCCCGACCTCGAGCTGGTCGAGGGTCTGCTCCAGCCGGACGATGCGGGCACCGAGCGCGGCGCCCGGGCCGGTGGCGTCGATGCCCGCGGCCTTGAGGTCCACGGCACCCGCCCCGGCGGACTTGTCGGCGGAACCCTGCGCGTTGGACACGAGCTTGTAGACCATCGGCAGCAGGACCGGGGTGGCGACCTTGGCCAGGCTCAGCCACCGCTGCACGTCCTCCTTGCCGAGTTTGGTGCCCTCGAGCTTCTTCAGCTCCATCTCGGCGAGCTGGTACTCGTGCCTCCGGCCCGCCGCCTCGATCTTCTCGGCCGCCTTACGGTCCTTCGCCAGGAACTTGGCCTCGCGCTTGAGGGTGGCGCGCTCCTGCCTGGACATCGTCTTCTCGGCCTTGCGGTCCCGCTTGGCCGCCTTCTGGGCGAGCGCGTCCTGCCGCTGGGCCCGCTTGGCCTCGCGCTTCGCCCTGCGATCCGCGTTCTTGCCCTCCAGCTTCGCGCGCTTCTTGGCCTCGGCGAGATCGACGCGATGCGCCTCCTTGGCCTTGTGCCTGGCCTCCTTGGCGGCGAGCTTGGCCTCGGTCATGGCGGTGGCCTTGAGCGCGGAGGCGTGGGCGCGGAGTTCGGCGCGCTTGTCGCGGTAGGTCGTCAGCTTGCCCATGGGCGTCGATCCTTCTCTCGTCGCGAACATCAGGGTCCCAGCCTAGGCGAACAGTCCGCCGGTGAGCACCGGACCGGTATCCGGGCGCGGTGTGCGCCATGATGGACGTCGATGGACGGTGCCCGGAACGGATCGAGTGGGGACCCCGACGGTGCGGTGGCGGGACCGGCGTCGGGGTCCAGGTGTCTGCACCGTGTGGCCCGGGAGCGGGACGCCGGTCCCACGTGGTGGCGGACGGCTCCGCTCGACGAGGGGGTGCGGCTGCGGGCGATGGCCGCGGCCGATCGCCGCG
>NZ_JAALEF010000371.1:0-1436 GCF_014145245.1 Dietzia sp. B44
CTTGCCCGCGGGCCAGACCTGACGGACCGCATCGCAGACCTCCACCAGGAGTCGCGCGCGGTTCTCGCGGGAGCCGCCGTACTCGTCCGTCCGCTCGTTGGACAGGGGTGAGAGGAACTCGTGGACGAGGTAACCGTGCGCCGCGTGGATCTCGACCACGTCGAACCCGGCCTGATCCGCGCGTCGCGCGGCATCGGCGAAGGCGTCCACCACGCCGCGGATCCCCTCGAGGTCAAGCGCGACGGGAGTGGCCATGTCGCCGAACGGGATCGCCGAGGGGGCGACCGTGGTCCACCCGCCCTCCTCTACCGGCAGCGAGCCGGTGGGCTCTCCCGGGAAGGCCCTGTAGGTCGACGCCTTGCGCCCGGCGTGGGCCAGTTGGATCCCGATCGCCGCGCCCTGCGAGTGCACGAAGTCCACGATCGGCGCCCACGCGTCCCGCTGCGCGTCGTTCCACAGCCCGGCGTCGTGGGCGCTGATGCGACCCTCCGGGACCACCGCGGACGCCTCCGCGAGGATCAGCCCGAACCCGCCCTGCGCCCGCGCGCCGAGGTGCACGAGATGCCACGGAGTGGGGACGCCGTCGCGGGCGTCGCACGAGTACTGGCACATCGGTGAGAGCCACGCGCGGTTCCGGATCTCGAGATCGCGGATTCGGATGGGGTCGAAGAGCAGCGGCATGCCACCGATTAAACCCGCGCCGGCCGGGTCAGGGTCGCCGGGGACCACCCCCGGACGGGCGCTCACGCACCCCTTCGCCGCCGACTAGCGTGGGCGCCATGACTGACGCCCAGACCGGACCGGGTTCCTCCTCGGAGCCCACGCTGACCCCACAGCCGCAGCTCACCCACCTCGACGCCGAGGGCCGGGTCCGGATGGTCGACGTGGGCGACAAGGCCGTCACCACCCGCACCGCCACCGCCGAGGGGGTCTTCCGCACCCGGCCGGAGGTGGTGACCATGGTCGCGGGCGACGATCTGGGCAAGGCCGACGTCCTGGCCACCGCCAGATTGGCCGGGATCGGCGCCGCCAAGAAGACCTCCGAGCTGATCCCCCTGTGTCACCAGATCCCCCTGAACTCGGTCAAGGTGCGCTTCGATCTCGACGCGCCGGCCGGCGAGATCCGGGTGTCGGCCACCGCCAGGACGACCGGCCGCACGGGTGTGGAGATGGAGGCGCTCACCGCCGTGTCGGTGGCCGGTCTGACGCTGCACGACATGATCAAGGCCGTCGACCCCCTGGCCACGATGGACGGGGTCAGGCTGGCCACCAAGACCGGCGGCAAGCGGGGCGACTGGACCAGGGAGTCCGACGACGAGTCGGCTCGCGCGGCCACCGGGCGGACCGCGGTGGAGTCGGGCCGGAGCGCCGTCGTCGTCGTCTCCTCCACCGCCGCCGCGCACGGGCGGCGGGAGGACACCACCGGCCCCGCCATC
>NZ_JAALEF010000372.1:0-12287 GCF_014145245.1 Dietzia sp. B44
GCGCGGCCCGTTCGGCCTCGCGTTGTGCGCGACGGGCGGCGCGGACGTCCGGCCTGCTCCCGTCGGGGGCGAGGCTGCCGGGCGCGGTGTCGTCAGGCGTGGTGTCGTCGGGCGTGGTGTCGTCAGTGCTCATGGGATGAAGTTCACCCCCGAGACCTTCATCTCGCCGTCGTCGTGCCGGTTGACCGTGACGCGCACCCGGTACTGGCGATCCTGGTCCTCCTGCGACCTCGGGTTGCCGATCGTCTGATCGATCGCCATGATCACGTCCGCGTGGTCGGGGTAGGACCTCTCGACCGCGGCCGCGGAGACCACGCCGTCCGCCACGACCTCGGTGGTCTGGACGACCTCCTCGTACGAGTCACGACGCGGAGCGAACTGCTCCGAGAAGTCACCCTCGATCATGCCCACTATCCGGTCGACGTCCTCGGAGAGCGTCTCCTGGCGGATGGTCATCAGGTGGGTCAGGACCTCGGTGGCGAAGTCACGGTAGGCCTGGTCGAGCTCGGTGGCGGAGGCGCGGTCGGCGCGGACCGATGCCGCCTTCCCCTGCTCGGACAGCCAGAGTCCTCCCGTGACCAGTGCGGCGAGGAGGGACAGGGCGGCGATGACGGCCAGCGGCGTGAGGCCGCCCCGCCCCGCGCGGTCGGGCTGGTCCCGATCGTTCGAGGGCTGCGATGACACTGGCTAGGTCACTCCGTTCGTCATGACGTCGGTGAGGCTGGCGTCAGCCGGCAGGCGGGCGGCCGTGCCGAGGTTCAACTGACGATACGTGTTGCCGTCCGCCCCGAGATACTCGCCCGTCGCCGGGTCGTACATCGCCGCCGAGGTGCGGATCTCCCGCTCCCCGGAAGTCGACGACGGCACCACGTTGTACGCGTTGGGGTTGTTCCCGGGCGGGCCGACCTCACTGGTGTCGGGCGGATTGTGCCCCTCGGGCGTGTAGTTGTTCGCCCTGCACTCCTCGGGCGAGGCCGCGCGGCGGCCCGGGAACTCCATGCACGGCAGGTTGCGTGCTCCGCGGACGGTCACCTGGGAGTCCTGGGGGACCTTGCAGTAGATGCCGTTGATCAGCGGCGGGACGGAGAGGTCGGCGGGCGACCGCCGCTGGTCCGCCGGCAGGAAGCCCGTCGTACACGGAGGGGTCTCGTTGATCTGGAGGTTGAAGTCCACCTTGATCTCCCCGTCGTCCTTCGCCCCGTTGATGGCCGTGATCAGCGAGGACACCAGGGCCGGGTAGATCACGAGCAACTGCTCGATCGACCGGTTGTAGACCACCCCGACCTCGCCGACGCTCACCAGGTTCGCGACGAGGACCGGCATGGTCGGTTGCAGGTCGTTGAGGACCCTGGTCGCCCGCCCGAGCGAGTCCGGCCCGCGCTGGACGAGCGAGGTGAGCTGCGGTTCGTTGGTCCGGAGCTGATCGGTGACGTCGGCGAGGTTGCGGGTCCAGGCCCGGATCGAGTCCGACGAGCGCAGCTGGGAATCCAGGACCGGCTCGGCGTCCTCGATGAGTTGGCGGGTGACCCCGGAATTGTCCTGGGCCTCGTCCAGCAGCAGTTGCGCGGAGTCAAGGAACTGCCGCAGGTCCCGCTCCGACCCGTTGAACGCGTCGAACGCCTCGGAGATCACCCGGCGCATCTTCGCGTCGTCGATCGACGCCATCAACACCGTCGCCTGGTCCAGGACCGGTCCGATGCCCTGGGGCATGTCGACCCGGTCCGTCCCGAACACCGCGCCGTCCTCCAGTCGACCGGCCGGCTCCCCCTCGGGCACGAACTCCACGTACTGCTCACCGATCGCCGAGACGCTGCGGATCTGCGCCCGCACGTTCGCGGGCACGTCCGCGTTCGACTCGAAGTGCATCTCCGCGACGACGTGCCCGGGCTTGAGGGTCACCGAGTCGACCCGGCCGATGACCGTCCCGAGGTAGGTGACGTTGGCGTTCTGGTAGAGACCACCGGTATCCGGCATCTCGAGGGCGACGTCCGTCCGGTTCCACCCGAGCGAGGTGGGCAGTTTGAGGTACACGACCGACATGACGGCAAGGGCGAGGACCGTGACGACGGCGAAGACCGTCAGCTGGAGCTTGACGAACCTGGTCATCGGGGGGCCTCCTCGGCCGGGGGCGTGGGGTCGCCGGCGGAGTCCGGCGCGGCGAGGTCCCCGGCCGGTTGGTCCATCTGGTCGGGCGCCGGGGGCTGCGGGACATCGAGCGAGTACGGGTCCGCGCTCGCCAGAGGGTTCGGCGCCAGACCGACATACCCCTCGAGCCCGGCCATCCGGTTTCCGAACTCCGTTCCGAGCAGGAAGGTCTCCGCCAGACGCTCGTTCGTCATGTCCGCGTCGATGTACAGGTTCGCGTAGTCGCCCCGGAGGAAGTTGTCGATACCGGCCTGGGGGAACGGGAAGGTGATGAGGATCTGCATGACGCGGGTGAGGTTGCGGCCGCTGTTCGCCAACCCCTCGAGGACCGGGGTGATGTCCTGCAGGTTGGCCACCAGATTGCTGCCGCCACCGGCGTCGATGAGCTGGTTGGCCTTGTTGCCGAAGTCGCCCAGGGAGACCAGGGCCGTGGTGAGTTCCTGCTTCTGCGCGTTGACGAGTGACAACGCCTCCGGCATCTGACCCAGCGCCTTGGCCAGGGTGTCGTTCTGCTCGTTGATCTGCCGCGAGAGCCGGTCCAGACCGTCCATGGCCGCGATGATGTCGGCCCGCTGCTGGTCGAGACCGCTGACGGTGGTCTCCAGCTGTGAGATGACCTCCTTGGCCTCGAACTGGCGTCCGTCCAACGCGGTGTTGAGCTCGCGGGAGATGGTCTCGAACTGGGCGAGTCCGCCGTTGGTGAGGACCACCGACAGCGCCGACAGCGTCTGCTCGGTGGTCGGGTACACACCGGCGCGGGCCAACGGGATGACGTCCCCGTCGGAGAGCGAACCCTCGGGCTCGCCGTCCGGGGGCGGGAAGATCTCGAGATGCTGCGACCCGAGGAGGCTTGTCTGCCCGATCTTCGCGTGCGCGTTGGCCGGGAGACGGACGTCCTCGTTGAGCGAGACCGTGACGATCGCCGTGTAGTCCTCGACCCTCATGTCGGTGATCGAGCCGACGTCGACGTCGTTGACGCGGACCGGCGAGTTTCGGGTGATGGTCGTGACGTTGGGCATCTCGATGGTCACCTCGTAGGCGCCCTCTCCGTTGCCCTGGGCGCCCGGGAGCGGGAGCGAGTTGAGCCCCTCCCAGGTGCACCCCGTCCCGGCGAGCAGCACGGCGCCGCCGAGCGCGCCGGCCGCCAGCAGACGTCTGTTCCGGGAACGATCGCGGATCATCACGCACCTCCCGTCGCGATGAGCGTGTCCGTGAGGTTGTCGCCGCGGTTGACCACGTTGATCAACGGATCCGGGCGGGCGGACACGGGCTGCACACCGGGCGCGGTCTGGGTACCGGGTTTCTGGGAGTTCCAGATCTGGTCCCTCTCCGCGGTCGGGGTGATCGGCGGGGTGACCGCGCCGTACGGGTAGTTGGAGGTGAGCGAGTTGAACAGCGGGCCCATGTACTGCGCACACAGTTGCGCGTCGGATTCGGCCGTGTTGTTGGCCAGGCCCGCGATGGCACCGCAGATGAAGTTGGTCGGGTTGGCCATCTGGTTCATGGCCAGGACGCCGGTGAGGACGCCCTGGTACGGGCGGTAGATGTTGTAGAAGTTGGCCATGGCCGTGGGACCCACGTGCAACACACCCTCCAGGTCGGCACGGCGGTCGCGGACCACCTCGGTGGCCTGCCCCAGCTTGTCCACGGCTGTCGTCACCCGTGTCCCGTGGTTCTCCAGGAAGCGGTCGATGTCGATCACCGCCAGGTCGAGTTCCCTGAGCGCGGCGTCGATGTCGTCGGTCTGGTCGCCGAGGACCTGGGTGACACTGGCGAGCCTGCCGCCGAAGGAGACGATCTGCTCCTCACTCCGCGAGAGCGCGGTGACGAAGAGCTGGAGGTTCTTGAGGGTGGTGAAGAGGTTCTCGCGGCCGTCGGAGAGCAGCGCCATGGTCTGCGAGAGTTCGTTGAGGGCGTCCCTCACCTCCGCACCGTTACCGTCGAGCATCGCGTCGGCGGACTCGACGAACTCCCCGAGCGCTCCGGTCTCCTCGTCGCCGGTCGGCCCGAGGGCCGAGGAGAGCTTCATGAGCTGTTCCTTCATGGCGTCCCACTCGACCGGCACCGCGGTCCGCTCGACCGGGATCGATCCACCGTCCTCCATCGCCTCCCCGCCCGTGAACGCGGGGGTGAGCTGGACGAAGCGTTCGGCGACGAGCGACTGGGCCACGAGCAGCGCGGTGGCGTCGGCCGGGACGGGCACGTCCTCGTCGACCTTCATCGTGACCTTGGACAACCCGCCCTCCGTGGTGATGTCCGTGATGGTTCCGACGCGCACCCCGAGGACCCGGACCGTGTCGTCGACGTAGACGCCGCGGGTCGATTCGAAGTAGGCGGTGATGGTCTTGGAGCGCGAGGTGAAGAACCACACCGCGGCGACCACGAGCGCCACCACGATCACGAGCGCGACGACCTTGGCGAGGGTGGAGGACAGCAGTCGACTCATCGGGGCAACCTATTCTCGCCCCAACCGGGGAACTCGTCCATGATCGTCAGGCCGGGAACACCCGGCATGGTCGGTTCGCGGACCAGCCCGGGTTCGGGCTGGATGCGGGGGTCCAGGAGCGGCATGACGTCCCGCAGGATGGTCTGCGGGTACTGACCGATCGACAGGTTGTTCACGTACGCGTTGAACCACGGTCCGGAGGCGACGGCCTCGCTGAGCGCGGTCGAGAAGGGAACGATCCGTCGCAGTCCCAGGTCCATCGACTCCCGGTTGCGGATGAGCAGGTCCGACACCCTCTCCAGCTTGTCCAGCGCCGGTCCCAGCTGGGCCTCGTTGTCCTGGACGACACCGGAGAGCTGGCGGGCGAGCTCGTCGATGTTGGCGACCAACTCGCTGAGCGCCCGGCGCCGCAGATCGAGCTCGGTGAACAACGTGTTGCCGTCCACCATGAGCTGGTTGAGCTGGTCGCTGCGCCGGCCGAGGATGTCGGTGGTCCCGGCGGCTCTGTCGAGCAGTTCGCGGACGCCCTCGTCCCGCTTGTTCAGGGACTGGGACAACCGGGTGATCCCGTCGATCGCACCACGGACCTCGGGCGAGGACTGCTCCATCGTCTCCGAGATCACCGTCAGCGCCTCGTCCACCGAGTCGGTGTCCATGGCCTCGACGGTGTCGGTCAGGTCACCGAGGGCGGCCGTCAGCGAGTACGGCACCGAGGTGCGTTCGAGCGGGACGGTGGCGTCCTCCAGCTCCCCACGACCGTCCGAGTAGACGGCGAGAGCGCGACGGCCGAGGATCGAGTCGGTCTTGATCTGGGCCGACGTGTCGGACCCCAGCGCGACACCGGTGTCGATGGCGAAGTCCACCCTGACCCTGTCGCCGTCGAGCGCGATCTTGCGAACCGAGCCGACCTTCATCCCCGCCACCTGGACGCTGTCCCCGGTGTTGAGCCCGGCGGCGTCGGCGACGTAGGCGGTCGCATTGCGCAACCCGTTGACGTACGGGATCCGGTCGTAGTTGAGCGAGACTCCCATGAGCACGACGGCGCCCAGGGCCCCCCAGATGCCGATCGTCCGGGGGTCGCGGTCGCGGAACCGGAGTTGCCCCTTGGGCGCCTTGAGCGGTGCGCCGTCCTTCGTGTCACTCATCGGGGAACGAACACCTTCCCGTCGTCTGCTCGTACTGCGGCAGGAAGACGTCCCGGCCCGTGACCGGGTTGGTCATCCGGACGATCACCCCGCAGAGGTAGAACTGGAAGAAGCTGCCGTAGACGCCCAACCGGCCCATCTTCTCGAAGTCGCCCGGGAGCCGCTGGATCGCGTTCTCGACAAAGGCCTCGTCGTCGTTGAAGAGGGTCGCGATGCGGTCGATCTGCGCCACGTCCTCCTTGAGGGCGGGCCGGACGTCCGACAGCAGGGTGGTCATGTTGGCACTCGCGTCGTTGAGTCGGGAGACGGACTGACCGATCGGCTGGGAGTTCGCCGACAACCCGGAGATCAGTTGCTGCAGGTTGACGATGATCGAGTCCACGTTGTCGTAGTTGTCTCCGACCGTGGTGAGGACGCCGTTGAGGTTGGTGATGACGTCCCCGATGAGCTGGTCCCGATCGGCGAGCGCCGTGGTGAGGGATGAGGTGGAGGCCAGCAGGTCCTGGACGGTGCCCGCCTCACCCTGGAACACCTTGACGATGGACTCGGACAACTGGTTGACCTGACCCGGGTCGAGCGCCTTGAACAGCGGACGGAACCCGCCGAGGAGAGCGTCCAGGTCCAACGCCGGCGAGGTCTGGGAGATCGGCAGCGTTCCGCCCGGTTCGAGCGGCGCTTGATCGCCGGTGCCACGCTTGAGTTCGAGGTAGCGGTCCCCGGTGAGGTTCTCGTACCGGACCACGGCCTCGGTGCTCCGGTGGACGATCTGGTTGCCGGCCACGGTGAACTCGACGTCCGCGGTGTTGCCGTCCGCCAGGCCGATCGACCGGACCCGCCCCACCTCGACGCCGGCGATGCGCACCCGGTCCCCGGACTCCAACCCCGAGACGTCGGTGAAGTGCGCGGTGTAGTCCTCGAAGTCGCCCGAGCGGTAGTCACTGAACACCACCACGAGTCCGGTGAGGACGAGGAGCATGACGGCCGTGAAGACCGACAGCTTGATGAAGGTGGCGCGCGCCTGCTTGGCGGCCTTGCGACCGGCGGTCACGGGGTCGCCCCGTCCATGCCCAGCATGACCTGCAGCAGCGTCGGGGGCGCGGGCCTGCCGGGCTCCATCGGTCGCAGCGGCCCGAACAGCGGGGCGGGGCGGGACGTGAACACGTCGGGCATCCCTTCCACGGGATTGGAGCCCGTGTCGGTCACGACGAACGGGGCGTGCACGTTCGGGTCGGGGAACGGCAGACCGTAGCAGTTCGGACCCGTGCTGGCGTTGACCTTGGGCAGGTCCTTGGGGTACTCGTACGCCCGCGCACCCTGCTGGAACCCGGCCTTGAACACCAGCCCCGGCTGATCCTTCCCACCGAAGGCCGCCTCGGCGTCCTCGACGTTCGCGTTCAGGCCCACGATGAGGCAGGTGAGGATCGGCGAGTACTCGGCCAGCAGGCTGGTCGACGCGCGCAGGTCCGCGAGCAGTTTGACCAACTCGTTGCCGTTCTCCGCCATCAGTCGCTTGCCTGTCTCACCGGTGCCGATCGCGGCGACGAGCGTCTGCTCGAAGCGCTCCTGGTTGTTGACGACATTGGTGCCGACGTCCGTACCCGAGTCGAGCAGTCGCATGATCTCCGGGGTGACGTCGGCGTAGAGGTTGGCCACCCGGGACCCCTTGGCCAGGTCGCGCTGCAGGGTGTCGATCTGGGGGTTGACTTCCTGCAGGTAGGTGTTGAGATCGGTGATGGTCCGCCCCAACTGCTCGCCACGGTCGTCGACCGCACCGGAGACGGCCCCGAGGGTGGCGTTGAGCTTCTCCGGTTCGATGGCGACCAACAGGTCGGTGAGGTCCTGGAAGAGCGTGTTGACCTCGGCGGTGACGTTCGCGGTCTCGACGACGGCCCCCCTGGCGAGCTGCCCCTCGGGCGCCCCGACCGGCGGTTCGAAGTCGACGGACTTGGCCCCGAAGATCGTGTTGGAACCGATCCTCACCTGGGAGTTGGCCGGGATGGCCTCCAACGCCGCGGGATCGACCTCGATGTCGATCGTCGCTCCGTCGAACTCCTGTCGGATCTCCCGGACGTTGCCGATCTCGACCCCACGGGAGCGCACCTTGGCGTCGGCCTCCATGACCAGTCCCGCGCGGTCGCTGCGGACGGTGAGCGGCACGCGGTTGTCGAAGGCGCGCGCGAACATGAGGAGGGAGAGCGCCACCACCACCACGACGAACAGCGTCAGGATCACCGCCGCGACGCGCTGGGGCACCGTGTCGCTCTGATTCAGGGTTCTCGCCACGACCGCCTCCTATCCCGACAGGTTGAAGTTGCCGTCTCCGCCGTAGATCGCGAGGGAGACGAGAAGGGTTACGGTCACCACGGCGATGAGCGAGGTGCGGACGGCGTTGCCCACGGCCGAGCCGACACCGGCCGGTCCACCTGCGGCGTTGTAGCCGTAATAGGTGTGGATGAGCATGATCGTGATGGCCATGGCGATGGCCTGCACGAAGGACCACAGGATGTCCGTGGGGATGAGGAACGTCGAGAAGTAGTGGTCGTACACGCCACCGGACTGACCGTAGATCTGGACCGTCGCGAACCGGCTCGCCAGGAACGAGGCGATGACGGCCAGCGAGTACAGCGGCACCACGGCGATCATCCCGGCGACGATCCGGGTGGAGACCAGGTAGGTGATCGAGTCGATCGCCATGACCTCCAGGGCGTCGATCTCCTCGGACACGCGCATCGCCCCGAGCTGGGCCGTGGCGCCGGCGCCGATGGTGGCGGCCAGTCCGATCCCGGCGATCACCGGTGCGGCGATGCGGACGTTGATGAACGCGGCGAAGAAGCCGGTGAGCGCCTCGACGCCCACGTCGGTCAGCGACGAGAAGCCCTGGACGGCGATCACACCGCCGGTGGCGAGGGTGAGGAAGCCGACGATCACGACGGTGCCGCCGATCATCGCCAGGGCCCCCGCGCCCATGGCGATCTCGGCGATGAGCCGGAGCGTCTCCTTGGGGTACTGGGTGAGTGCCCGCGGCGTCGCCACGAGTGCGCGCCAGAAGAACAGTGCGATGGCGCCGAAGTCGTCGAAGCGACCGACGGTGAGGTTCCGGGCCCGTGACAGTCGGGGGAAACGGGCGGTCTCGATGATGGTCACCTCACGCCCCCAGGACCTTCACGCCGACCGCCGTGAGCACGGTGTTGACGACGAACAGCGCCATGAAGGCGTAGACGACGGTCTCGTTGACCGCGTTACCGACGTCCTTCGGCCCGCCACGGACGTAGAGACCCTTGTAGCAGGCCACCAGGCCGGCGAGCATCCCGAACATCCCGGCCTTGATCTGGGCCAACACGAGCTCTCCGAACCCGGTCAGCAGCGTGATGCCGTTGACGAAGGCCCCGGGGTTGACCCCCTGGAGGAGTACCGAGAAGAGGAACCCGCCGAGGATGCCGATGGTGCACACGAGTCCGTTGAGCAGCAGTGCGACGAAGGTCGAGGCGGCCACCCGGGGGACGACCAGTCGCTTGACGGGATCGATGCCGAGGACCTCCATGGCGTCGATCTCCTCGCGGATCGTCCGGGCGCCCAGGTCGGCACAGATCGCCGTGGCGCCGGCGCCGGCGACGATGAGGACGGTGACCATGGGACCGACCTGGGTGACCGCGCCGAGGGCCGCGCCCGCACCGGAGAGGTCGGCCGCACCGATCTCCCGCAGCAGGATGTTCAGGGTGAAGCTCACCAGGACGGTGAACGGGATCGCCACCAGGACGGTGGCCAGCATGGAGACCCGGGCGATGAACCACGACTGCTCGACGAACTCGCGGCCCTGGCGCACGATCGACGGGAACGAGACGAATGTGTCGAGACTCAAGGCGACGAACTCGCCGACTCCCTTGAGCGGCGCGTCGAGAACTCTCGCCATGTCGCCCCCCTCCTGTCGTGTGCCGGCCCCCGGCCACACCGATCTGAACAAGTGACCGGTTCGGTGTGACCCCGATTACACAGTAGCTAGAACACGTTCTCATTAGCAAGGCCTACCGGTCACCCCCGAACGGTGCCCCTGCGCATGTGTCGGGAATCTGACACGCCCCGACACAACGAAAGCGGTCCCCGACACGTCTCTCAGCAAACGCGTCGGGGACCGCATCGGTTCAGGTCAGAGGGTCATGATCTCCGAGGCGGAGAAGGACTTGCCCTCGGGCCGCCCTGACCAGTGGCCGGAGACCGCGTCGGCGAACTCCCGGCGGTCCCACACACCGCCCTCGGCGTCGAACCGCTTCTCCACCACCGGGGCGTCCACCAACGCGACCATGCCGCCGTATACCACGAACAGCTGACCGCTGACACCGGCCGCGGCGGGCGACGCGAGGTACGACACCAGGTCCGCCACCCGGTCCGGCGACAGCGGGTCGGGCCCCTTCGACTCGTCCCAGTCCTCGAAGACGCCCTCGGTCATCCCCGTGCGTCCCCGGGGAGCGATGGCGTTGGCCGTACAGCCGATCCGGGAGAGCACACGTGAGGCCGACAGGGTGAGCGCGGTGATGGCGGCTTTGGCCGCGCCGTAGTTCGCCTGCCCGGGCGGGCCGAAGAGTCCCGCCTCGGACGAGGTGTTGATCAGCCGCCCGTACACCGGGGAGTCGGACTTCTTGCTCCCGCCCCGCCAGTGGGCCGCGGCGTTGCGGGTGAGCAGGAAATGCCCGCGCAGGTGCACCCTGATCACCGCGTCGAAGTCGTCGTCCTCCATGTTGAACAACATCTTGTCCCGGGTGATGCCGGCGTTGTTGACCACCACGTGCAGGCCGCCGAGTCGCACGGCCTCGGCCACCATCGCGTCGGCGGTCTCCCGTTCGGAGACGTCCCCGACCACCAGGGCGGCCTTGGCGCCCGCCGCCTCGATGTCGGCGATCACGGCGTCCGTGGCCTCGCCGGACCGGATGTCGTTGATGACGACCGCGGCCGCACCCGAGCGCGCCAACTCCACGGCTTCCGCGGCGCCCAGCCCGGAGCCGGACCCGGTGACGACCGCCACCCGGCCGTCGAGCGAGAGATCCGCCCCGAGGTCCTTCCGGCCCTGCCCGGGCGTCACTCCGCGACCTTGAGCGCCGCCATCGGGCACTTCTCGACAGCCTTGAGCGCGCGCTTCTGCAGTTCCTCGGGGACCTCGTCGACGATCACCCGCACCACCTCGTCGTCGTCGTTCAACTCGAAGACCTTCGGGGCGAGCCCGACACACACGGCCTGCCCCTCGCAGCGGTCGGGATCCACGTCAATCCTCATACCCGTCCTCCTTGGCCGGGCCCGCGACCACTGTGGCCGCGAGCATGATTCGATACTATGTGAGACACGACACTAGAACGTGTTCCACTCGAGATGAGCTTAGGGCATATGGACATCACCTACACCACAGACCAGCAACGGCTGCGCGGGGAGTTGCGCGAGTACTTCTCCGCCCTGATGACCCCCGAGCGCCGAGAGGCCTTCACCTCCACGACCGGCGAATACGGCCACGGCAACGCCTACCGTGAGATCGTCGCCGAGATGGGCCGCGACGGCTGGCTGACGATCGGATGGCCGGAGGAGTTCGGCGGTCGGAACCGCCCGATGGTGGAGCAGTTGATCTTCACCGACGAGGCCGCGATCGCCGGGGTCCCGGTGCCCTTCCTCACCATCAACTCGGTCGCGCCGACGATCATGGCCTTCGGGTCCGAGGAGCAGAAGAGCTACTTCCTGCCCCGGATCAGCCGCGGCGAACTGCACTTCGGCATCGGCTACTCCGAGCCGGAATCGGGCACCGACCTCGCCTCCCTGAAGACCCGGGCCGTGCGCGAGGCCGGGACCGGGGAGCACGCGGGCCGGGAGGTGTACCGCATCAACGGGCAGAAGATGTGGACGTCCCTCGTGGCCTACGCGGACTGGATCTGGCTGGCCGCACGCACCGATCCGGACGCCAAGCGACACAAGGGCATCTCGATGATCATGGTGCCCACCGACGCCGAGGGGTTCTCGTGGACTCCCGTCCACACCATGGCGGGCCCGGACACCAGCGCCACCTACTACCAGGACGTGGTGGTGCCCGCCTCCAACCTGGTCGGGCCCGAACACGGCGGGTGGCCGCTCATGACCAACCAGCTCAACCACGAGCGGGTCGCCCTCACGGCCGCCGGTCCGCTCCAGGCCTCGCTCCGGCAGGTCCTGGAGTGGGCGCGCACCACGCGTGCGGCCGACGTCGGGCTGCCCGGAGGCGGGGACGTGATCGACAACGAGTGGGTGCGCACCCACCTGGCCCGCGTCCACGCGATGGCCGAGTACCTGGCGCTGCGCAACTGGGAGATCGTCTCCGCCGACTCCACCACGCCCACCCGCATCGCCGCGTCGGCGACCAAGGTGTACGGCACCGAGACCGCGTGCGAGGCGTACCGGCTCCTCATGGAGGTGCTGGGCTCCGCCGGGTTCCAACGCTCCCATTCCCCCACCGCCGTCCTCCACGGGCGCATCGAGAAGCTGCATCGTTCGGCCCTCATCCTCACCTTCGGCGGAGGCACCAACGAGGTCCAGCGCGACAT
>NZ_JAALEF010000373.1:0-5198 GCF_014145245.1 Dietzia sp. B44
TCATCCGCTCGAACGAGGCGACGAGCGCCTCGTTCTGCACGGCGCCGAACCCGAGTCCGAACACCACGGTCGGGGCGATGAACCACCACGGGTTCGCCGACACCGAGAGCAGGCCGGCGATACCGGCCATGCCGAGCGCCGAGACCGCCAGTCCGGGCCAGACCAGGGCGCCGGGGCCGCGCCGGTCGGAGACGAGTCCCGCGAAGGTGCGCCCGACGATCACGCCCACCCCCAGCAATCCGAGCCCGACCCCCGCGACGACCGCGCCGCTGCCCGAGACGATCGAGTCCAGGGCGGGCGAGAGGAACGACGCGGCGGCGCCGTACGGCAGCGACACCGCCACCATGACCAGGAACGGCCCGGCGAGCAGGACGAGCATCGCCCGGCGGCCCAGTGCGGACGGGTCGGAAGGCCTGGCGGGAGCGGGGTGCACGTCGGGGAGTCGTGCCGCCGCGAGCAGTCCGACCACACCGAACGCCGTCGCGCTCCAGGCGACCGTGGCCAGACCGAAGACCTCCAGCAGCCACAGACCGACAGGCAGGAAGATGGCCTCGGAGATCCCCACCGCGAGGCCGATCAGCGAGGTGGCGCGGCCGAGCATCCCGGGTGGCGCGAGCTCGGCGACCAGTGCGGAGCCGGCGACCGTCATCATGCCGAAGCCCGCCCCACGCACACCGCTGACCGCCAGCACCGCGAACGGCCCGTCGAACAGGGCGAGCAGCCCCGAGGGCAGGCCGAGGAGCGCGCTGCCGATCGCGAGCACCCAACGGTAGCCGATCGCCGCGGTGATCCTCGGGGTGAGCAGTTGGACCAGCACGGTGACCGTCATGAACACACCGGTGGTCGCACCGGCGACCAGCTCGCTGCCCCCGCCCCGGACCACGGCGAGGGGCACCACGGGCAGGAGCAGCGAGAAGCCACCGAAGGCGAGGAGCACCAGGACGAACGCCGCCGGCACACCGGGGGTCCGGGACAGCTGTGCGAACGCGCCCGGCTTCGTGACCCCCGCGGTCACTTCGCCATCACAGAGCGCCCTTGGTCGAGGGGATCCCGCTGATCCGCGGATCCGGCTCGACCGCGGCGCGCAGCGCCCGGGCGACGGCCTTGTACTCCGCCTCGGTGATGTGGTGGGGGTCGCGCCCGTAGTGCACGCGGACGTGCAGCGCGATGCGGGCGTGCGACGCGAGGGTCTCGAACACGTGCCGGTTGAGCACGGTGCCGTACGGCGCGCTGTCGTGGCCCACGACGACGTAGCCGATCATGACGTCGGGCTCCCCCGTGTGGACGCAGTACGGGCGCCCGGAGACGTCGACGACCGCCTCGGCGAGCGTCTCGTCCATCGGGATCGAGCACTGACCGAAGCGGCGGATGCCCCGCTTGTCGCCCAGTGCCTTCCCGAGCGCCTGGCCCAGAACGATGGCGGTGTCCTCGACGGTGTGGTGCGCCTCGATCTCGACGTCGCCCGTCGCGCGGACCGTGAGGTCGAACGCTCCGTGCTGGCCGAACGCGGTGAGCATGTGATCGAAGAACGGGACGCCGGTGGCGATCTCCGTCCGGCCGGTGCCGTCGAGGTCGATCTCGACGACGATCGACGACTCCCTGGTGGTGCGCTCGACGCGACCGACGCGTCCGCCCTGCTCGCTCATCGTCTCTCCCTCGTCGTGGTGATCTCTGTTCCCGCCAACTCGGCGCTCACCTGCAGCAGCCGGTCGTTCTCGCTCTCCAGCCCGATGGTCGCACGAAGACGGCCGGGGATGCCCACGTCGCGGATGAGCACGCCCGCGTCGAGGTAGCGCCGCCACGCGCGGGGCGCGTCCACGAAGGGCCCGTAGAGCACGAAGTTGGCCTCGCTGGGCAGCACGTCGTAGCCGAGCGACTCGAGCCCCGCGGTGACGCGCTTGCGCTCCTCGGCCAGCAGGGCGACCGACGCCAGGGTCTCCTCGGCGTGACGCAGCGCGGCCGCGGCGGCGGCCTGCGCGATCACCGACAGGTGGTACGGCAGACGGACGAGCAGCACGGCGTCGACGAACGAGGGGTCGGCCGCGAAGTAGCCGAGCCGCCCGCCGGCGAACGCGAAGGCCTTGCTCATGGTCCTCGAGACGACCAGCTTCGCCGGGAACTCGGCCAGCAGCGTGCACGCGCTCGGCGACGGGGAGAACTCCGCGTACGCCTCGTCGACCACGACGATCCCCGGTGCCGCGTCGATCAGCCGCCGCAGGTCGTCCAGCTCGATCACGTGGCCCGTCGGATTGTTGGGCGTGGTGAGGAAGACGACGTCGGGGCGGTGCCCGGCGATCGCCGCCAGCGCGGCCTCGACGTCGATCGCCAGGTCCGCGCCCCGGTCGACCGGGATCCACTCGGTGTCCGTGCCCGCGGCGAGGATCGGGTGCATGGAGTAGCTGGGGACGAATCCCATCGCACTGCGACCGGGTCCGCCGAAGGCCTGCAGCAACTGCTGGAGGATCTCGTTGGAGCCGTTGGCCGCCCACACCATGTCCACGTCCAGCTCCACCCCGGTCTGCCGCGTGAGGTAGGCGGCGAGGTCGGTGCGCAGGTCGACGGCGTCCCGGTCCGGGTAGCGGTTGAGGTCGGCCGCCGCCGCGGAGACCGCGGCGGCGATGTCGGCGACCAGCGCCGCACTGGGCGGGTGCGGGTTCTCGTTGGTGTTGAGCTGCACCGGCACCTCGAGTTGCGGGGCTCCGTAGGCGCTCTTGCCGCGCAGGTTCTCGCGCAGTGGCAGCGCGTCCAGGCCGACTCCGGGCCGGGGGGTGTCGGTCACTGGTCCTCCTCCTCGGCGGTGAGGTCCTCGAAGCGGGCCCGGACGGCCTCGCCGTGGGCCGGGAGACCCTCGGCGTCGGCGAGCGCGACGACGGTCGGGGCGATCTCCTTGAGCGCCGCGCGGTCGTAGTCGATGACGTGGATACCGCGCAGGAAGGTCTGCACACTCAGCCCGGACGAGTGACGGGCGGTGCCCGACGTGGGCAGGACGTGGTTCGAGCCCGCCGCGTAGTCGCCGAGCGGGACCGGGGAGTAGGCGCCCACGAAGATCGCCCCGGCGTTGCGTACCCGGGCGGCATCGGCGGCGGAGTCGCGGGTCTGCACCTCCAGGTGCTCGGCCGCGTACGCGTCCACCACGCGCAGGCCGGCGTCGATGTCGTCCACCAGGACGATGCCCGACTGCGGGCCCTCGAGCGCGTCGCGCACGCGGCCCGAGTTGAGGGTGACGGTGTAGCGGGCCTCGACCTCCCGCGCGACGGCGTCGGCGAGCTGCTCGGAATCGGTGACCAGAACGCTCGCCGCATTGGGGTCGTGCTCGGCCTGGCTGATGAGGTCGTAGGCGATGTGGACCGGGTCGGCCGTGTGGTCGGCCAGGACGGCGATCTCCGTGGGACCGGCCTCCGAATCGATCCCCACGACGCTGCGGCACAGTCGCTTGGCGGCGGTGACGTAGACGTTGCCGGGGCCGGTGACCATGTCGACGGGCTCGAGCTCGCGTCCGTCGGTGTCCTCGCCGCCGTGGGCGAGAAGGGCCACGGCCTGGGCGCCTCCGACGGCCCAGACCTCGTCGACCCCGAGCAGAGCACACGCGCCGAGGATGGTGGGGTGGGGCCAGCCACCGGAGTCGGCCTGGGGCGGGGAGGCCACCACGAGTGAACCGACCCCAGCGACCTGTGCCGGCACGACGTTCATGATGACGCTCGACGGGTACACGGCCTTGCCGCCGGGAACGTAGAGGCCCACCCGCTCGACGGGAACCCACTTCTCGGTGACGAAGCCGCCGGCGGCGACCTCGGTCACGGTGTCCGAGCGCCGCTGTGCGGAGTGGACGATCCTCGCGCGGCGGATGGCCTCGACCAGGGCCGCGCGCACGTCAGGGTCGAGGGCCTCGCCGGCCTCGGTGATGACCTCGGCGGGGACCCGCACCGAGGTGGGCCGCACCCGGTCGAACTTCTCGCCGTAGTCGAGCGCGGCGGAGGCCCCGTGCTCCCGGATCGCCTCGACCACCGGGCGGACGGTGTCGACGACGGAGTCGACGTCGGCGGCGCCTCGCGGGAGTGTGCGACGCAGCTCGGCGGTACCGAGGGTGCGACCGCGCAGGTCGATGCGGGAGAGCATGGTGTGGCCTTTCCTTTGATCACGGGACGTCGAGCAACCGGCCGACGGCCGCGAACCAGTCTAGGTGCGCCCGGGCCCGGGCCTGTCCCATGCCACCCTCGCGGGTGTTGTGGACCCGGTCGGGCGCACCCTCCGGCCGCTCACGCGCAGCAGGCGCCACCCCCGGAGTCGGCGCCGGCCTCGTCGTCGTCGTTCCTGTTGCTGTCACCCGCTACCGGCGACGTCCCGAACGTCTCCGAGTCGGCGAGGACCGTGTAGATCTCCCACCGCTCGCCTCCCGGGCCGGTGACCCACACCTTGTCCTGGGTGGCGAAGCAGCAGGTCGTGCCGATCTCCTCGTCGGTGAACAGGCCGGCGTCGGTCAGTCGCGCGATCTCGCCGTGGACCTGCTCGCTGGACTCGACCTCGACGCCCAGGTGGTTGAGCGAGCCTCCCTGGCCCGGGTTCTCGAGCAGGACCAGCTTGAGGGGCGGCTGCTCCACCACGAAGTTGGCGTAGCCGGGCTTGCGCTTGGCGGGCTCGACGCGCAGCAGCGTCGAGTAGAACCGGACGGCCTCGTCGACGTCGTCGACATTGAGGGCGAGTTGCACACGGGACATGGTCGGAACCTCCACCTCTGAGATGAATATCGAATTTGTTGCACCGCCCAGAGAACCAGCCTTTTCGATATTCGTCAAGAACCCGCGCTACACTCGCGGACATGCCCAAGGCCCTGCCCCTCCTCGACGTCAGCTCGCCGGTCTGCTGCGCGCCCGTATCGGCGGGGCCGATCGGCCACGAGGACGCCGTGGAGATCGCGCTGCGTCTCAAGGCCCTCGCCGACCCGGTCCGGATCCGGCTGCTGTCACTCCTGCTCACCAGTGACGACGGCGAGGTCCGCACAGGAGATCTGGCCGCCGCGACCGGCGTCGCGGAGTCGACCACCTCCCATCACCTGGGCCGGCTCCGCGAGGCCGGGATGATCGAGTCGGAGCGGCGCGGGATGAGCGTGTTCCACCGTGCCCGGGGGTCCGCGATCGACGCCCTGCGTGCCGCGCTCGACCCGAACTGCTGCACCTAGTGGGTATCTCCGTTAGTGCGTC
>NZ_JAALEF010000374.1:0-5089 GCF_014145245.1 Dietzia sp. B44
CTGCGCCGCCACCGGGGCCCGGCTGGTCGAGTACCCGGTGTGGGCCTGGCACTGGGCCGCACCCGGGGACCCGCGGGTGCCGTGGACGCGGCGCCGCCGGGTGGTGCTCACCGACCACGAGCTCGCCGCCAAGCGGGCTACCGTGTCCGAGTTCGTCACCCAGGTCGCGCCACTGTCCGACCGACGTGGTGACGAGGCGATCCTGCCGGACTGGGTCCTCGACCGTCTGGTCACCCGAGAGGAGACGGTGTTCTGGTGAGCACTCCCGGCCACTACTTCGAGTCGATGTACTCCGACTCGTCAGATCCCTGGGACTTCGCGACCGCCTGGTACGAGCTGCGCCGCTACGGGCTGATAGTGGCGTCGCTGCCCGAGCAGCGGTACCGGGTGTGCTTCGAGCCCGCGTGCTCGGTGGGCGTGCTCACCGAGATGCTGGCCGCGCGCTGCGACGAGGTCCACGGGGTGGACGTGGTCGACACCGCCGCGGAGGAGGCCCGCCGTCGGCTCGCCCGCGCCGGGGTGACCACCGCCCATGTCCGTACCGCCGACGCTCTCGACCCGTGGCCGCGCGCCACCTGCGACCTGCTGGTCCTGTCGGAGTTCCTCTACTACACCCCGGTCGCGGAGCTGGACGGGCTCCTCACCGGGCTGCTGCGGCTGGTCGAGCCGGGCGGGACGGTGGTGGCCTGTCACTGGCTGGGCCGATCCCCCGACCACGCCTGCACCGGCGAGGACGTCCACGCCGCGCTGGCCGAGCGCGGCGATCTCACCCTCCTGGCGCACCACCGAGAGGAGGGCTTCCTCCTCGAGGTCTTCCGCCGCTGACCCCACGATCGCTCGTCTCACCGCGCCCTGCGATCAGGACCCCGCGGCCTCCGCCTGCTCGACGAGGTGCACGATCGCCTCCGCGTGCAGCCGGAACAGCGCTGGCACGTCGGCGTCCCCGGTCAACGACGCGAGGAAGATCCCGTCGCCACCACCGAGTGCATACGTCGCCACGAGCCGCGCGTCCGCGGCAGCCAGCTCTGGCCGCACGAGTGCGAGTTCCTCCGCGATCCGTCCTATCGCCTCCCCGCGCAGCCGCAGGTAGATCTCGCGGGCCGCCGGCTCCACGGGGCGCCGTTCCAACGCCAGCATCAAGACCAGTCGCAGGAAGTCCGGCGACTCCGAGAACGTCCTGGCCACCCCCAGGCACAGATCGGTCACCCGCTCGGCGAGCGAGTCCCCCTGGCCCCGGGTCACCTGGCCCAGCCACAGCTCGATGCTCTCCTCCACCACAGCGGCCAGGAGGGCGTCCTTGTCGGCGAAGTGCCAGTAGATCGAACTCGCGGGGAGACCGCTGACCTTGCTGACCTGCGCGATGCTGGTCCCCTCGTACCCGCGCTCCCCGGCCACCGCAGCGGCGGCCTCGAGGATCCTCCGTCTGGACTCGCGACCCTTCGCCCGCGTGCGCCTGCTCCCGCTCACCTGGTCCCCCACGGTCCCCTCCTCGGCCATGCTGCCTCCCGGTCCTGTGTCCAGCGCCTCATTGTCCGTGCGTGCCCGGAGTTCTACTGTAGTGATCACTACACTATCGCGATGGCGAGAGGCCACCGCCCGAAAGGTGGACGACATGATCGATTCCCTCACCCGCAACTGGTGGGTTCAACTGATCCGCGGAGGGCTGGCCCTCACGCTCGGCGCCACGGCACTCGTCGCTCCCGGGTCCGATACGGGCGCCGGCATGACGCTCGCCGTGTTCCTGGTGGCCGCGTTCGCGATCGGCGACGGCGCCATGACCGTCACCACCGGGCTGGCCCTGCCGGGCGAGCACCGGGGCCGGGGTGGACTGATCGCCACCGGCGCCGGTGTCATCGTGCTCGGGATGGTCGTGTTGTTCTGGCCCGGACTGTCCGCCACCGCGCTCACGCTGGTGTTCGCCGCCTGGCTCGTGGTCTCGGGGGCACTCGTGTCCTACGGGGCGCGGACACTGCGTCACGAGATCTCGGACTCGTGGATCATGGGCGCACTGGGGGCGGTGCTCATCGCGCTCGGCTTCGGTCTCGGCCTGGTCGGCCCCTCGACCATCGGCACGTTCGTGGTCTTCGCCGGCTGGTTCGGGCTGGCCGTGGGCGCCGTCATGGTGGCCGTCGCGTTCAGGCTGCGGGCAGATGTCGGGCGTCTGCCCTCGCCGGCCATGGCCTGAACCCCGCGCCGGTCGCGGGGATGCGCTACGGCCGACCCGGCCCCGGGCGCAGATCGCGGCCGACCAGGGCCCCCTCAGGGTTGCTCGGCCCGGTGTACTTGTCCCGCACCTCGGCCTCGAGGGTCGGCCTCGGGTCGAGGTGGGAGAGCCCGTTGAAGCACAGGTTGACGATGTGCGCGGCGACCTCCTCCTTGGGCGGGGTGCGCACGTCCAGCCACCACTGCGCGGTACCGGACACCATTCCCACCAACGCCTGCGCGTACACGCTCGCGGTGACGGGGTCGAAGCCCCGGTTCACGAACTCCTCCTCGAGGATGTACGTCACGCTCGCCGTCGCGTCGTTGAGCAGGGTGGAGTACGACCCCCCGGGGGCCGTCGACGACTCGCGGACCAGGATCCTGAACCCGTCGGTGCGTTCCTCGACGTAGCGCAGCAACGCCATGGCGGCGCGCTCGATCCGGCGCCGGGACCCCTCGCCCTGCAGGGACTCGGTGATCTCGGCACCGAGGTACGCCAGCTCGCGGTCACACACCACGGCGTAGAGGCCCTCCTTGCCGCCGAAGTGCTCGTAGACCACCGGCTTGGAGACCCCGGCGACAGCCGCGATCTCCTCCACCGTCGCGGAATCGTAGCCGTACTCCGCGAAGATCCGGCGGCCCACCTCGACCAGCTGCTGCCGTCGCTTGGCCGCCGTCATCCTGGTTCTCGGAGCCGGAATGGCCTCGCCCGTCATCATCAACCCTTTCGCCCGTCCCCCCGAGACTAGACGGCCCCGCTCACAGGGGGATCAGCAGACTGGCCGGGCCCAGCAGGGCGCACACCCCGAGCACCCGCAGGATCGGCCAGCGCAGGACTAAGGTCAGCACGAGCGCGACAAGGGTGATGCCCACCGCCACGGGATTCACCGATGCGGCGTCGGGAATGGTGATCCGGAGAGGACCCCAGGTCCAGATGCTGGTGGCGGTGAACAGGGTGTTGAGTGCGAAGTAGAGCGCGAGGTTGGCGATCACCCCCACCACGGCAGCGGTGATGCCCGCGAGCGCGGCCGAGATGGCCACGTTGTGGCGCAACCGCTCGACGTACGGCGCTCCCAGCAGGATGAACAGGAAGCTCGGGACGAAGGTGACCCAGGTGACCAGGAGGGCTCCCAGGGTGGCGGCGACCCAGGGGTCGAGACCCCCGGGGTTGCGGTAGGCGGCCAGGAATGCGACGAACTGCACCACCATGATCAGCGGCCCCGGGGTGGTCTCCGCCAACGCCAGTCCGCGCACCATCTCCCCCGGCGCCAACCATCCGTAGGTCTCCACCGCCTGTTGGGCGATGAAGGCCAGCACCGCGTACGCACCGCCGAAGGTGACCAGGGCGGAGAACGAGAAGAACAGTCCCTGGGTGGTGAAGATGCTGTCGGATCCGAAGATCACGGTCACCGCCGCGATCGGCGCCGCCCACAATCCCAGCCCGATCGCCAGGATCCTCACCAACCGACCGGAGCTCGGCCGGTCATCGTGGAGCGCATCGTCGGAGATGACGGGGGCGGTCTCGTCCTGGTCACCGTCACCCTGAGGCGGGTGCGCGAAGTCCGGGTCGCGGCGCGAGAGCAGCCAACCGGCGAGAGCGGCCACGGCGATCACCACCGGGAACGGCACCGCGAACAGGGCGAGCGCGGCCGCCGCCGGACCCCTTCGTGACCCCCGCCGCTCCAGCAGGTCCGCGCCACCGGGCGCCGGGAGGTGTGCCAGACTGTTACCGACCCGGTCAGGGTCGTTCCCCCGTGGTGTAATCGGCAACACTTCTGATTTTGGTTCAGATATTCCAGGTTCGAGTCCTGGCGGGGGAGCCTCCGGCCCCCTCGCGGATCTCAGCCCATCCCGCCGGAGATCGCGAGCGCCAGGACGAGCAGCAGGATCGCCACGATCGCCAGAACGGCGAGCACGGGTTGGCGCCGGTTGCGCGGGGTGCGGACCTCCTCCTCACCCTGCTGGGTGACGGACTGCGGGTCGGGCTCGTTCGCTCCGGTCATGTGAACCTCTCCTCTTCGATTCGGGCGTACTCCTCCAGCAGTACCAACCCGTGGCGTCCGGCGTCGCCTTCCGCCCGCAGGCCCTCGCGCATCGACCCGAGCATCTCCCGGCCGTGGGGGAAGGGCGGCAGCAGCGGGACGTCGGGGTCGGTGACCGCCTCGATCACCGTGGGCCGGTCCGCCGTGAACGCCGTCTCCAGCGCGGCGTCGAGCTGGTCGGCGTCCTCGACCCGAACCCCGCGCAGCCCCAGCAGCCGGGCGTAACCGGCCATGTCGAACGCCGGGACGTCCTGCGAGGGCGCGAACCGCGGGGCCGCCTCGGTCTCCCGCTGCTCCCAGCTCACCTCCGCCAGGTCGCCGTTGCACAGCACCACCACGACCATCGTGGGGTCGTCCCATCCGGGCCACGCCTCGGAGACGGTGATCAGCTCGTTGATCCCCAACATCTGCACGGCCCCGTCGCCGGCCAGCACCACGACGGGCCTGGCCGGGGCGGTGGCCTTGGCGGCGATCGCGTACGGGATGCCGCACCCCATCGACGCCAGCGTGGACGACAGGTGTGCCGGGACCGAGGTCGGCAGGTCCATCTGCCGGACGTAGTGGTACACCGAACTGCCCACGTCCACGGCGAGCCGGGAGTCGTGCGGCATGTGACGGCACAATCTGCGCGCCACGAGCTCCGGGTTGAGGCCGCGGGCCGGCACCTCCGCGCGTTCGCGGGAGATCTCGCGCCACCGCCCGACCCATTTCTCCACCTCACCGCGCCACGCGGACCGGTCACGCTCCCCCACGCGCCCGGTCAGCGCGCGCAGCGCCACCGCGGCGTCACCGACCAGCCCCACCTCGACGGGGTAGCGGTTGGCCAGGTGGGACGGGTCGAGGTA
>NZ_JAALEF010000374.1:5291-17755 GCF_014145245.1 Dietzia sp. B44
GGCTCATCGTCACCCCGGCGTCCAGGGCCTCGGCCAGGTCCATCAGCTCCTGCCGGGCCCCGGCAATGCCGCGCCCGGCGAGGATGGCGATGCGCTCCCCCGCGTCCAGCAGCTCGACCGCGCGGGCCACGTCGTCCTCGCGCGGCGAGACCACCCCGTGCGTCCACTCGGGCGCGGTCACGACGACCCCGTGCTCCTGACCGTCGTCCCCGGCCAGCTCGGGCGCCGGCGCGTTCTGCACGTCATGGGGGATCACCACCACGACCGGGGTCCGGTGCGTCAGGGCGGCGCGGAACGCCCGGTCGATCACCATCGGCAGCTGGTCGGCGGCGACGACGGTCTGCAGATAAGGCCCGGCCACGTCGGCGAACACGCTGCTCAGGTCGATCTCCTGCTGGTGACCGGAGCCGAGCACGCCCGTGTGCTGCTGAGCCACCAGCGCCACCACCGGAACGCTGTCCAGCTTGGCGTCGTACAGGCCGTTGAGCAGGTGCACGGCACCCGGGCCCTGTGTGGAGTTGACCACTCCCACCCCGCCCGAGTACTTGGCGTCGGCCACCGCCATGAACGCCGCGGACTCCTCGTGCCGCGCCCGCATGAACCGCGGTGCCACGTCGGACCGCTGCAGCGCGCCGAGTATCGGGTTGTTCCCGTCCCCGGCGTATCCGTAGATCCGTTCCACATCCCAGGCGACCAGTCGTTCGACGACGAGGTCGGCCACCGTCTTGTCGTGGGTCATCTGTGTCCCCTCTCCGATTGACGGCCCTGCTGGTGGGCCCCACCGTAGGGGCCGCACAGGCGGGCCTCCACCGGTACCGCGCAACGACGTGGTCCCCGTCAGACCCAGCCCTTATCCTTTCGGGGACGGTCCGCTCGCCGGACGCGAACCCGACACCGGCACGCCACGCCGCCCGAGGAGACTTGATGACGACACCCGACACCGACCGCTCGCAGACCGCGGTCATCGTCCTGGCCGCCGGTTCCGGCACCCGGATGAAGAGCGCGACCCCCAAGATGCTGCACCGGGTGTGCGGCCGGACGATGCTCGGGCACGCGCTGCACGCCGCGGCCGGGATCCACCCGGAGCAGATCGTCGTGGTGGTGGGGCACCAGCGTGAGCAGGTCGGGGCCGCGGTCGCCGAACTCGCCGTCGACCTGGGTGTCCCGGTGACCACCGCGGTGCAGGAGGAGCAGAACGGCACGGGCGACGCGGTGGCCGCGGGCATGGCCGCCCTGCCCAACGACTTCTCGGGAACGGTGCTGGTCACCACCTCGGACATCCCCCTGCTGGACGCGGACACCCTCCGCGAGGTGGTCACGCGCCACGACCTCCGGCCACGCGCCTCGGTCACCATCCTGACCTCCACGGCCCCCGACCCCACGGGGTACGGGCGGATCGTGCGGAACGACGACGGCGAGGTGCTCAGGATCGTCGAGCACAAGGACGCCTCGGACGACGAACGGGCGATCGACGAGGTCAACTCCGGCATCTACGCCTTCGACGCCCGCGTCCTGCGGGAGAAGCTGGGCGAGCTGGGCACCGACAACTCGCAGGGCGAGTTGTACCTGACCGACGTCATCCAGTTGGCGCGTCAGTCCAACGGGCTCATCCGCGGCCACCGTGTCGAGGACGCCGATCTGGTGGCCGGGGTCAACGACCGCGTCCAGCTGGCCGGGCTGGCCGCCGAGATGAACCGCCGCCTGTGTGAGACGGCCATGCGCGCCGGCGCGACGATCGTCGATCCGGGCAGCACCTGGGTGGACGTGGACGTCCGCATCGGCCGGGACGTCACCATCCTGCCGGGCACCCACCTCACCGGCTCCACCGTGATCGGCGACGGCGCGACCGTCGGACCCGACACCACCCTGCAGGACACCACGGTCGGCGAGGGCGCGAGCGTCATGCGCACCCATGCCGTCGGCGCGAGCATCGGGCCCGGGGCCGAGGTCGGCCCGTTCGCCTACCTCCGTCCGCAGGCGGAGCTCGGCGAGCGCAGCAAGATCGGCACCTTCGTGGAGGTCAAGAAGTCGAGCATCGGGGCGCACACCAAGGTCCCGCACCTGACCTACGTGGGCGACGCGACCATCGGGGAGCACACCAATATCGGGGCATCCAGCGTCTTCGTCAATTACGACGGGGTGAACAAGAACCGTACAGTGATCGGCGATCACTGCCGCACCGGTTCGGACACCATGTTCATCGCACCGGTGACCGTCGGAGACGGGGCCTATTCGGGCGCGGGTACCGTGATCAAGAACGACGTCCCGCCCGGGGCCCTGGCGGTGTCCGGCGGACGACAGAGGAACATCGACGACTGGGTGATCGAGTACCGACCGGATTCCGGCTCGGCCGAGGCCGCCCTACGTACCCGGAACGACTCCTAGAAGGACGGACTCACCGAGTGAGCGAGTGGATCGACAACCAGAAGAACCTGATGTTTTTCGCGGGGCGTGCGCACCCCGAACTCTCGGATCAGGTCGCCGCCGAGCTGGGGATCGAGGTCACCCCCCAGACCGCCCGCGACTTCGCCAACGGGGAGATCTTCGTCCGCTTCGAGCAGTCTGTCCGCGGCTGCGACGCGTTCGTGCTGCAGAGCTGCCCGGCGCCGCTGAACAAGTGGATCATGGAGCAGCTCATCATGATCGACGCCCTCAAGCGCGGCAGCGCCAAGCGGATCACGGCCGTGCTGCCGTTCTACCCGTACGCGCGGCAGGACAAGAAGCACCGTGGTCGTGAGCCCATCTCGGCCCGCCTGATCGCCGATCTGCTCAAGACCGCCGGCGCCGACCGGATCATCACGGTCGACCTGCACACCGACCAGATCCAGGGCTTCTTCGACGGCCCGGTCGACCACATGCACGCCCAGGGCCAGCTGTCGGACTACGTGCGTGAGCACTACGGCACGGACAACATCTGCGTGGTCTCCCCCGACGCCGGCCGCGTCAAGGTGGGCGAGAAGTGGGCCGACGCCCTCGACGGTGCGCCCCTGGCGTTCGTCCACAAGACCCGCGACCCCAACGTGCCCAACCAGGTCAAGTCCAACCGCGTCGTGGGTGACGTCGAGGGACGCACCTGTGTGCTGATGGACGACATGATCGACACCGGCGGCACCATCGCCGGCGCCGTCAAGGTCCTCAAGGACGCCGGTGCCGGCGACGTGATCATCGCCTGTACCCACGGTGTCTTCTCCGACCCGGCGGCCGAGCGGCTGGCCACGTGCGGGGCCAAGGAGGTCATCACCACCGACACGCTGCCGATCCCGCCGGAGAAGCGGTTCGACAACCTCACCGTGCTGTCCATCGCCCCGCTGCTGGCCCGGACCATCCACGAGGTCTTCGAGAACGGCTCGGTGACCAGCCTGTTCAACGGGAACGCCTGACATGTCCGCGGACGCCGCGGGTCGCGCCACGATCTACCACAACCCGCGCTGTTCGAAGTCCCGGCAGGCGCTCGACCTGCTGCGCGAGCGGGGGGTCGAGCCGACTGTGGTCAAGTACATCGACACCCCGCCCACGGTCGCCGAGCTCCGCACCCTCATCTCCGACGCCGGGCTGACGGTGCGGCAGGCCGTGCGGGTCAAGGAGGCCGAGTTCACCGAGCTGGGTCTGCTCGAGGCCTCGGACGAGGAACTGCTCGAGTCGATGGTGGCGCACCCCCGGCTCATCGAGCGGCCCTTCGTCGTCACCGGCAAGGGCACCCGCCTGGCGCGGCCCACCTCGGCCGTCGAGGAGATCCTCTGACGGTTGGGGTGGTCGGAGTGACCCGGGCCCCGGCGTGACCCGGAGCCCGGGGTACCCGACGTGATTTGGGGGCGGGGCGCCGCGCCGCTAGGCTGATCGGGTCATCTCGGCGAGGGAGGGCCCTGCAGGGGCCACTCCGTTATCGACGCGATCATTGTCGGTGTGGTCCCCGGTGGGCCGCCCCGGGCGATCGTCTCGGTCGCCGGGGAGGTCTCCCGCCCGCAGAGCGCACGCGCGCTCCCCACCGACAGAAGGTTCACCATGGCCAAGGAAATCAACAACCTCAAGACCTCCATCCGCACCGAGTTCGGCAAGGGCTCCGCCCGCCGCGCCCGTCGTGAGGGCCAGGTCCCCGCGGTGCTCTACGGCCACCACACCGAGCCGCGCCACCTCCTCCTCAACACCCTGGAGTTCGCCGCGGTGCTGCGTGCACACGGCACCAACTCGCTGCTCACGCTGGACATCGAGGGCGAGGAGCAGCTCGCGCTGCCCAAGCAGATCGACGTGCACCCGCTGACCCGCGTCATCGAGCACACCGACCTGCTGGTCGTGCGCAAGGGCGAGAAGGTCACGGTCGAGGTCTCCGTCACGGTCGTCGGCGACGCCGCCCCGGGCACCCTCGTCACCCAGGACGCCAGCTACGTCGAGATCGAGGCCGACGCCACCCTCCTGCCCGAGGGCTTCGAGGTCTCGGTCGAGGACGCCGAGGCAGGCCTCCAGATCACCGCCGCCGACATCGAGCTCCCCGCCGGCAGCACCCTGGTCTCCGATCCCGAGACCCTGATCGTCAACGTGATCGAGGCGCCGACCGAGGCGGACCTCGAGTCCGAGGAGGAGGCAGCCCCCCAGGGTGAGGCCGCCGAGGACGCCGCCCAGGCCGCCGAAGAGGCGTGATCCCCCTCGCCGCGGCCTGAGCTGCGGCGACACCGCCCGCGGGCCCGCTGCCGACCATCGAGTCGGAGCGGGCCCGCGGTCGATTCCGGAACCCCTCGTCCGGACGCACCGGCCGGCTGGTCCCGACCGCAGTCGAGACCTAGCCGCAGTCGAGACCTAGCCCCGAATGAGGCCGACGGCCAGGACGACCATCATCACGGCGATCCCCGCGTCCAGCACCCGCCACGCGCCGGGCCTGGCGAACACTCCACGCAGGGCCCTGCCCCCGAAACCGATCAACGCGAACCATGCCGTGCCGGCGAGGAACGCCCCGGCCGCGAACACCCAGCGCAGATCCCCCGCCTGCTGGTTGGCGAGGGTCCCCAGGAACACCACGCTGTCCAGATAGGCGTGGGGGTTGAGCCAGGTGAACGCCGCGCACGCCGCCACCGCGCCCAGGGTCGAGGGGATCCGTGCGTCGCCGTCCACCTGCAGCCCGCTGCCGGGGCGCAGGGCGCGGGATGCGGCAAAGGCGCCGTAGGCCAGCAGGAACACCACCCCGAACCACTTCATCACCGTGATGGCGGCGGGCGCGGACTCGACCAGCGCCCCGACCCCGGCCACGCCGAGCAGGATCAGGGCCGCCTCGGACAGGACGCAGAAGATCACGATCGGGACCATCGCCACGTCGCCGCGGATCGAGCGTTGGAGGACGTAGGCGTTCTGTGCGCCGACGGCGGCGATGAGCCCGAGGCCCATGCCGGCGCCCATGAGAAGCGTGGAGGTGGTGGTCACGTCCCCACGCTAGGGTCGCGATGGATGTAGCGCTACTACAGTTCCTTGGTTAGCATTAGCCTCACTTATGGACGCACTTCACCTGGACCAGCTGCGCACCCTCGTGGCCGTCGTCGACCTCGGTTCGTTCGACGCGGCCGCCACCCACCTCCACCTCACGCAGTCCGCGGTGTCCCAGCGGATTCGAGCGCTGGAGGACTCGGCCGGCCGAATCCTGGTCCGCCGGGACCGCCCGGTCACGGCGACCGACTCCGGCGAGACAGTGCTCCGGACCGCACGGCAGATGCTCCACCTCGAGGAATCCCTGTCCCGCGAGTTCGACGGAGCGGGCACCCCGACAGAGCATGTGGTCCTGGCGGTGGCGTGCAACTCCGATTCGCTGGCCACCTGGTTCCTCGACGCCATGACCGAGGTCCACTCCTTGGGCCGGGTGGTCTTCGACCTCCGCCGCGAGGACGAGTCGTTGTCCTCCCAGCTCCTCCGGCGCGGCGAGGTGATGGCGGCGGTGACCAGCGAGTCCCGACCCGTCCAGGGGTGCCGGTCACTGCCGCTGGGGTCGATGCGGTACCTCGCGTGCGCCAGTCCCGGGTTCGTGGCCCGGCACCTGCGGGACGGTTCGCCCACGACCGCGCTGGGCCGAGCCCCCATCGTCGACTTCGATCGCAGCGACGCCCACCAGAACCACCACTACCGACGGTTGGCCCGCCGCGAACCGACCGGGCCCCGACACTTCGTGCCCAGTTCGCACGACCACGTCCGGGCCATCGCCGCCGGGGTGGGGTGGGGCCTGGTCCCCGAGCGACTGGCCACACCGTGGCTGGTCTCCGGCGAGCTCGCCGAGGTCTCCCCCGACCGCCCCCTCGACGTCCCACTGTTCTGGCAACACTGGAGACTCCAGTCCCCCGACCTCGACGCCCTGACGGCGGCGGTCCTCGAGACGGCCCGGGCCGAGCTGCAGGCATGACGGCCCGAGCCGGAGCGGAGGCGAGCGGGTGGGGAGTCGACCGACGGGAGCGGCGACCGACTCCGTCTGGGACCATGGGTCCGTGAGTACCGCTGACGCCCCCGGACCCAGACTCGTCGTGGGCCTGGCCAACCCCGGTCCCGACTACGAGGGCACCCGACACAACATCGGCTGGGACGTGCTGGTCGAGCTCGCCTCCCGCGCCCTTCCCATGCCCGCGAGCTTCTCCACGCACAAGCGGACCAACTGCGAGGTCGCCCAGACGCGGTTGGCCGACCAGGCCGTGGTCCTGGCCCGTCCGCGGAGCTACATGAACCTGTCCGGGGGCCCCGTCGCGGCGGTGGCGAAGTACTTCTCCGTCGCCCCCACCGAGGTGATCGTGGTGCACGACGAGATCGACATCGATTTCGGTCAGGTCCGGCTCAAGCGTGGCGGGGGCGAGGGCGGGCACAACGGCCTGCGCTCGGTGACCAGCGCCCTCGGCACGCGCGACTACATCCGCGTCCGCGCGGGGGTCGGCCGGCCACCGGGTCGCATGGCGGTGGCGGATTACGTACTCAAGCGCTTCTCTAAGCTCGAGCAACCCGACGTGCCGTTCCTGGTCCAGGACGCTGCCGACGCCGTCGAACTGCTCCTCACGCACGGGCTGGAGACCGCCCAGAACCAGGTCCACTCCGCGTGAGCCGTCCCCGGCGGCTGCGACGTGACGCCGCTCTGGGCGCGGGGGCACTGACGGGCCGGAGCAGGAGCGCACGACCGGCTCGTGGGGCGATCACATGTCGTACAGCTCTCCCAGCCGGTCGAGAAGCGCCACGAGCGCCCCGCTCTCCAGCGACGCCGCGACCTCACCCTCGCTGAACCTCTCGGACCGCATCATCCAGGTGAGCAGCGCGACGGCCAGCTCCTCGTCGGAGTCCCGGGCCAACGCCACGAGATCAGGTGCCCGGCTGCCCATTCCGTGCCCACCTCGCCGCTGGAGCGTCCGCCGGTACTCGACATCGGTCAGCGCTCCCCCGTTGCAGACCTCCATGACCTTCTCGGTGTCGCGGTCGTAGATCGGGTACCGGAGGTTATACGAGCCGTCCTCGTTCTGACCGCCCCCGGACCACACGACCGAGCGGACACCACGCAACCGCTCGACCGCCGGGAGCAGGTCGCGTAGCGCGGCCCTCCGCTCCTCGCGTACCCGTGCGTCCCCGACCACAGAACCGTCCCTGCTCGCACTCATTCCCGTCTCCGCTCCGGCGCGTCCGGTGACGCCGCCACTGCGCACCGTAGGCGCCGGGTCCGACATCGCGCCCAGCGTGACCTCGCCTTTCGCGCGCGCCCGCCGACCCCGGGCGGCGCACCGGCGGATTGGGTGCTCGAACGTGGACGGACGTACCCTGGGATGACGACGGCGAGGGCCGCCGGAGCACCGAGGAGGACGCGTGACGGAGACCGCCGAGGACACCGGGACGACCGGGCAACCCGCTGGTCCCGACAGGTCCGGGGCCCACACGGACGTACGCTCCGAGGTCGCCCGACGCCGCACCTTCGCCGTGATCGCCCACCCGGACGCCGGCAAGTCCACGCTCACCGAGGCGCTCGCGCTGCACGCGCGGGTCATCACCGAGGCCGGCGCCGTCCACGGCAAGTCCGGTCGCCGCGCCACCGTGTCGGACTGGATGGAGATGGAGAAGGCCCGCGGCATCTCGGTCAGCTCCACGGCACTGCAGTTCACCTACAAGCCGGCCGGGGCGCCGGACGACGACGAGCCGTACGTCATCAACCTGGTGGACACCCCCGGGCACTCCGACTTCTCCGAGGACACCTACCGCGTCCTCACCGCGGTCGATGCCGCGGTCATGCTCATCGACGCCGCCAAGGGCCTCGAGCCGCAGACGCTGAAGCTGTTCCGGGTGTGCAAGCACAACGGGCTGCCCATCATCACGGTGATCAACAAGTGGGACCGGCCGGGGCAGGCGCCGCTGGAACTGCTGGACGAGATCACCGAGCAGATCGGCCTGGTCCCCACCCCCCTGTTCATGCCCGTGGGCATCGCCGGCGACTACCGGGGCCTGCTCCGCCGCGGCCCCGAGGGGGCGCCGGAGGAGTACATCCACTTCACCCGCACCGCCGGCGGCTCGACCATCGCCCCGGAGGAGCACTACGACCCGGCCGCCGCCGCCGAGCGCGAGGGCGAGGTCTGGGAGACCGCCGTCGAGGAGTCCGAACTGCTCTCCGCCATGGGTCAGGACCACGACCAGGAGCTCTACCTGGCCGGCGAGACCAGCCCGGTGATCTTCGCCTCCGCGATGCTCAACTTCGGCGTCCACCAGATCCTCGACGCGTTGGTCGAGCTGGCCCCGCCGCCGCACGCGTGGGACACCGTCACCGGCGCGCCGCGTGAGACCTCGGATCCGTTCTCCGCGGTCGTGTTCAAGGTGCAGGCCGGCATGGACGCCGCGCACCGCGACCGGCTCGCGTTCATGCGCGTGGTCTCCGGCGAGTTCGAGCGCGGCATGGTGGTCACCCACGCCCAGTCCGCCAAGCCGTTCACCACGAAGTACGCGCTCACCGTCTTCGGCCGCGACCGCACCACCGTCGAGACCGCCTACCCGGGCGACGTGGTGGGCCTGGTCAACGCCACCGCGCTGGCCCCCGGCGACACCCTCTACACCGGTAAGAAGGTGCAGTTCCCGCCGATCCCCCAGTTCGCCCCCGAGCACTTCGCCGTGGTCCGCGCGCAATCGCTGGGCAAGTACAAGCAGTTCCGCAAGGCGATCGACCAGCTGGCCGCCGAGGGCGTGGTTCAGATCCTGCGCAACGACACCCGCGGCGACGCGAACCCGGTCATGGCGGCGGTCGGGCCCATGCAGTTCGAGGTGGTGACCGCCCGCATGAAGACCGAGTTCAACGTCGAGGTCGTCGTCGACAACCTGCCCTACTCCATCGCCCGCCGCACCGACGCCGCCTCGGCCGACGAGCTCGGCCGCCAGCGCGGAGTGGAGGTGTTCCAGCGCACCGACGGCGAGCTGCTGGCCCTGTTCGGCGACAAATGGCGTCTGCAGTACATCAGCAAGGAGATGGAGCACCTCACCATCGAGCCGCTGGTCGCCGACACCAACTGACCCTCTCGTCACCCGGGTCCCACCGGCCCCGAAAGAAGTCTGAACGACTGTCCAGAAATCGCCCGGACAGGCCGTGCGACGGCCGATTCTTGATTAAGCTCCCTCTCACGCCGACGCGCCCGCCGACCCACGGCAGGTGCCGTCCGAGAGGGGCACGGGCATGGGACGCAGCAGATCGACCACGAGGACCACGATCACCGGCGAGTGGCCGCGCGCTGCGTTGGCCCTACTCATGGCGGTGATACTCACCGTTCCGCTGGCGGCCGCTCCGGCTCGCGCCGCCGCCCCGGTCAGAGGCATGGTGGACGCCCACGCCCACATCGCCGCATCGCAGGCGTTCGGCGGGGCGCTCCGGTGCGGCGAGCCGTTCGCCCCCGGCGGAATGGCCCAGGCGTTGGCCGACTGTCCCACGCACTCGGACTTCGGCCACTTCTCACTGCTCGAGTCGGTCCTCGGCGGCACCGCGGTCCCCGGCGGCACTCAGGGCTACCCCACCTTCGCGCAGTGGCCAGCCCACAACTCCCAGCTCCACGAGCAGGCCTACTACACCGGTATCGAGCGCGCGTGGCGGGGCGGTCTGCGGGTGCTCAACAACTACCTGGTCGCCAACCGCGTGCTGTGCGAGATTCTGATCGGCTCGCCGTACTCGTGCGACGAGATGGAGCAGTTGCGCCGGCAGGTGGACTACTTGAACCGCATGGAGGCCCACATCGACGCCGAGCACGGCGGCCCGGGTCGCGGATGGTTCCGGATCGCCCGGTCGCCCGGGGAGGTCCGTGCGATCGCGGCGCAGGGCAAACTCGCGGTGACGCTGGGAGTGGAGGCCTCCGAACCGTTCGGCTGCCGGGTGGTCAACGACGTGCCGCTGTGCTCGGCCGAGGACATCGACCGCGGGCTCGACGAGTTCGCCTCGTGGGGCGTGTCCACCGTGTTCCCGGTCCACAAGTTCGACAACGCTCTCGGGGGCGCCCGCATGGACGAGGACCTGGCGGGACTGGCCGTGAACGTGGGCAACAAGATCGGGACCCAGCGCTTCTGGGAGACCGAGCCGTGCAGCGGCCCCGACGCGGACCACGAGCAGCCGATCGTCAGCACCCCGGTCGCTGACGGACTGGCCGCGGCGTCGTCGGGCGCACCCTCGGGAGCGGCGCTGCCGGTGTACCCCGAGGCGCCGCTGTGCAACGTCCGCGGACTGACCCCGCTCGGCGAGCACGCCGTCCGCGGGATGATGGCGCGAGGCATGGTGATCAACATCGACCACATGAGTGTCAAGACGGCCACCCGAACACTCGACATCGCCACGGAGACGGGATACACGGGACTGATCTCCGACCACACCTGGGCCACCCAGGGCATCACGCGCCGCATGCACGAGCAGGGCGGGTTCGTGGCCGCGTTCGCCTGGCCCGCCGACGCCACCGAGAACTTCGACACCGGCTTCCTGGAAGCGTGGCGGGCCAACACCGCAGGTACGACCCGCCCGTGGGCCGGCTACGGCTTCGGCTCGGACGTCAACGGCCTGGCCCCGCTCGCCGACCCGCGTCCCAGCGCGGCCACCGACCCGCTGGTCTACCCGTTCACCGCACTCAGCGGCGAGGTGATGGACCGTTGGCAGTTCGGTGAGCGGGTCTACGACCTCAACGTCGACGGGGTGGCCCAGTACGGTCTCTACGCGGACTGGGCGGCCGACCTGCTGCACCGGGCCGGACCTGACCGCCCCGAGCTGGAGCGTCAACTCATGGGCGGCGCGGAGGCGTGGACGGCCAACTGGGAACGCGTGCGGTGACCCGATCCGCCGACCGCGTCGGCCCCCTGTGGGTCCTGGCGCTCACGCTCGGCGTCGTGGCGGTGTTCGCCTCCTGGTTCGGCCCGCTACAGATACTCCTGCCCGTCCAGGCCGACAGGATCGGCGGGCCGGGAGGTCGGGAGGCGCTACTCGGACTGGTCGTCGGTGTCGGCGCGGCCGTCGCCCTGGTGGCCAACCCGGTGTGGGGGCTGATCTCCGACCGGTGCCGCGCGAGGCTCGGCACCCGCATGCCTGTGGTGTACGTGGGCACGGCGATCGGTGTGGCGGGCCAGCTGGTGCTCCTGACCGCCGACTCCGGCCCGGCCACGGTCGCGGGGTGGGTCCTCGTGCAGCTGGGGTTCAACGGACCGTTCGCGGTGCTGGCAGCGCTGATGGCCGATCGCGTACCCGAGCAGCAGCGGGGCGTGGTGGGCTCGCTGTTCGGGGTGGGCCAGATCGTGGGCGTGATCAGCGGCGTCGTGGTGGCGGAGTCCGTCGGTGGAGGCGCCACCGGATACCTGGTGCTCGCGGTGCTCACGCCGGCACTGCTCTCGGCGATCGTGGTGGCGGGACGTGCGCCGGTCGCCTCACCGGCGCACGCGACCGCAGGCGGGGACGGCGGAGCGGGGCCCGGGATCGACGGGAGGATCGGCGGAGCAGGGCCCGGGATCGGAGCCGAGGTCGGATCACTTCCCCGGGTCGCGCTCGCCGACTTCCGACCGACCCGCGAGTACGTGTGGGCGTGGCTGCTGCGGTTCCTCATGAACCTCACCAACGCGATCCTGCTGGTCTACCTGTTCTTCTTCCTCGACACCGTGGTCGGGGCGCCCGACCCCGGCAACTCGGTCCTCATGGTCACCGTCATCACGCTCGTCCTCTCCGCGGTCTGCGCGGCGGCGGCCGGCTCGTTCTCGGACCGGCTCCACCGGCGCCGCGAGTTCGCCGCAGCCGGGGCGCTGATCACCGCCGGCGGGTTGATCGGCCTCGCTGCGTCCACCACCATGCCGGCGGTCCTGGCCGCCGCGGCCGTGCTCGGGGTGGGCTGGGGACTGTTCATCGCGGTCGACATGGCGATCATCACCGGTTCCCTGGCGACCTCCGGCACCGCGGGCACCCTGCTGGGAGTGGCCAACATCGCCACCTCACTGCCGCAGGTGGTGGCACCGGCGATCGCCGTGCCCCTCGTCACCTC
>NZ_JAALEF010000375.1:0-1290 GCF_014145245.1 Dietzia sp. B44
AGCGGATGCCCGGCGCGGCGGTCAGCTCACGCGGTCGACGGTGAACCGGACCAGCCGCCGCAGCGCCTCGTTCGCGGGACCGGCGGGCAGCACGTCCAGCTCGGCCATGGCGTCCGCCACGTACTGCTCGAGCGTCGCCCGCGCGCGCCGCATCCCCTCGGAGGCGCGGAGGAGATCCAGGGCCTCGTGGACCTCGGAGTCGTCGGTCAGCGGCTGCGCCAACAGTTCACGGAGGCGGTCGCCGTCGGTGGAACCGGCCTCGAGCGTGTAGATCATGGGCAGCGTGTGCACACCCTCGCGCAGGTCGGTCCCGGGAGTCTTGCCCGAGTCGGACGACGGAGAGGCGATGTCGATGATGTCGTCGGCGATCTGGAACGCGATCCCCACGGCGTCTCCCAGCCGTCGCAGACTCTGGATCTGCTCGTCGGAGGCGCCGGAGTACTCGCCGCCGAACTGGGCGGCGGCCGCGATCAGCGACCCGGTCTTCTCCCAGATCACGCGGAGGTAGTGACCGGCGGCGTCGGCGGCGTCCCCGCCGTCGCCCGGACCGACCGTCTCCCGCATCTGCCCGGTGACCAGTTCCGCGAAGGTCTGGGCGATGAGCTGGACCGCGGCCGGGCCGAGGTCCGCCAGGAGCATGGAGGAATGGGCGAAGAGGAAGTCGCCGGCGAGGATCGCGGTGGAGTTGTCCCAGCGGCTGTTGGCGGACTCCACGCCGCGGCGCACGGCCGCCTCGTCCATCACGTCGTCGTGATAGAGCGTGGCCAGGTGGATCATCTCGCACACCACGGCGGCCTTGACCAGGCGCTCGCGGTCGGGTTCCGGACCGAGCTCTCCGGTGAGCAGGGTGACGACGGGCCGGAAGCGCTTCCCGCCGGCGGTGACCAGGTGCAGGGCGACCTCGGTGAGGAAGTCCTCCCCGGTCTCGAGTCGGCTCACCAGGAGCTCCTCGACCTCCACCAGTCGCGCCCTCAGCAGCGCCGCGAGATCCGCGTCGCCGACGTCCACGCCCGCCACCACATGGTCGGGCGCCGTCTCAGCGGTGCCGGTCGTCACAGAATCGCTCGACATCCTCATTCGTCCTCGTCGCCTGGTGCGGACCGGCATCGACCGACCCTGACGACAGACTACGGTCCCCACCCGGGGGCTGCGGCACCCCACCCCGGCCGAGGTCGGCGCCGACCGGTCCGGCGCGGACCTGCCACCATGGAGCGCATGGACCCACGGCCGCGACCTCCCGCTTCGACCGATGTCCTCGTGGTGGGGTGCGGGCCCGCCGGTTCGGCGACC
>NZ_JAALEF010000376.1:0-1661 GCF_014145245.1 Dietzia sp. B44
GTGGGCCCTCGGCGGCGCGGGGGTCGTGGGCGCCGGCGCGATCGGTGCGGGCGTCGCGGCGAGCCGCAAGAAGAAGGCGGCGACGGCGAGGGAGCGCTACGACCGGGTCTCCCGCGAGTACGGGCGGGTCGCGGGGGAACTGACCGGGCTGGACATCCGCGCCAACTCGCTCACGTCCCCGCTGGCAGACGACGAGCTGCGGTCACAGTGGGCGGATGTGCGGGACCGATTCCTGTCGCTGGACACCGTCATGGGGCGGATCGGTGACCTGCGGCCGGAGTCGACCGACGCGGAGTTCCGCGAGAAGGCCGACGACATCGAGACCGCGCACACCACGGTCGATCAGATGGAGACGGCGGAGAAGAACATCGACCAGCTCTTCCGCATGGAGCAGGGTGACGCCGACGTGCGCCGCCGCCAGCTCGGCGAGCTCCACGAGGACATGCTGGCCGCCGCGCTGGGGACCGAGGACGAGCGTCTCGCCGCCGAGGCCAGGGCCCTCGACGCGCGGGCGGACGAGCTCTCCCGGGACACGCAGGCCGCCGACTTCATGGACCGCTACGCACGGCTGGTGGTGGACTACCGGCTCGTGGTGGAGGCCATCCGGGCCCGCGAGATGGCGGATGTCGAGGCGGCGGACGACGCGGGTGACCGCCACGCGCCGAGGCTGTACGACCGGGACTGGCGCGCCGGCTACGGCTACAACGGCTTCGTGCCGTTCTACGTGGTCTCGAGCTGGCACGCCCACGACGTGCAGGCGGCCCAGGCGGCGAGTTCCACCAACACGAGCTACTCCAACGCCTCGTTCTCCGGTGGCGGCGGGTCGAGCGGGTACTAGACCCCCGGCCCGCCTCAGCCCTCGACGATCTCGACCGACTCGATCGTGTGCACCGTCCGCGGGGCGCCCTGCGGGCTGCCGTCGTCCTCGATCGCCGTGACGGCGTCCATCCCGTCGGTGACGGTGCCGAAGAGGCTGTAGGCCGGCGGCAGGGAGACGCCGGAGTCGCCGGTGACGATGAAGAACTGGGAGCCGTTGGTGTCCGGGCCGGCGTTGGCCATGGCCATGGACCCGATCTCGTACTCGCCCTGGGCGGGGAGCTCGTCGGAGAACTGGTAGCCCGGTCCGCCGCTGCCGGTGCCCTGCGGGTCGCCGCCCTGGATCATGAAGCCAGGGATCACCCGGTGGAAGGTGATGCCCTCGTAGTACTTGTGGCGGGCCAGGAAGACGAAGTTGTTCACCGTCTCCGGCGCCTTGTCCTCGAGCAGGTCCACGGTCACCACGCCGGCGTCGGTGGTGATCACGGCGGAGTAGTCGACCCCGGGGGTCAGACACATCGGCGGGGCGGAGTCGAACGAGGTGATCCGCTCGTCGGTGCCCTCGGTGGGCGGGCACTCGACCGCGTCGGCCGTCCCTCCGTCGGACGCCTCGGCCCCGGTCTGCGTCCCCGCGGTCGTGCCGGTGGCCGCGTCCTCGGCGGGTGAGTCGTCGGTGCCGCACCCGGCGAGCGCCAGGGGCACCGACAGGGCGAGGATGCCCAGGGCGGTGCGGAGGGTCGGACGGGGCCGGGCTGTGGCGGAGAGCTGCATGAGACAAACCTACGTGGCGCGTCCACGCCGCTGAACCCCCGGTTCCGCGTGGTGGGAGGGATCGCCCCGGCCCA
>NZ_JAALEF010000376.1:1719-3625 GCF_014145245.1 Dietzia sp. B44
GGGACGGGGACTCATCCATATGCACCACCACGGCCACCACGAACTGGTCGACGAGGTCGAGCGGTCGGTCGCCGGTCTCGCGGACCCGATCGGCCGGGAGTGCCTCCAGCGGGTCATCCTGCCCCGGGCCGGCGAGCCGCTGGACGTGAGATCGCTCTACCTCGCCGAGGCCCCCACCAACGCCCGCCGCGCCCACTCCGCCGGCCGCACCACCCTGAGCGTCGGCGCGGACTCCGAGGTCTCCTTCGCCACCTACTTCAACGCCTTCGCGGCGGCGTACTGGCGTCGTTGGACGATCCTCGGTGAGGTGGTCCTGCGGCTGACGATCCGCGGCGCCGGCCGTGTGGACCTCTACCGGTCCAAGATCGACGGCTCGCGCATCGCGATCACCGGGGACGTCGTGGGCGAGCCGGGCGAGTCGGGGGCGGACCGGGTCACGACGGTCGAGTTCGTCTGCGACCTGGGCCCGTTCGAGGACGGCGGGTGGATCTGGTTCGACCTCACCTCCGACACGGACGTCGAGGTGCTCGCCGGTGGGTGGTACTCGGCCGTGGACGCGCCGGCCACCCGCCCGGACGCGGGCCCGGACGGCACCCCCGATCCGTCGGTGCAGGTACCCAACGAACGCCGGGTGACCGTCGGTATCCCGACCTTCAACCGCCCCGGGGACGCGGTCGCGGCGCTGCGGGCGCTCACCTCCGACCCCGAGGTGGACGCGGTCCTGGACGCGGTGCTCATGCCGGACCAGGGCGACCGCAAAGTGCGTGACGAGCCCGGGTTCGCGGAGGCCGCCGAGTACCTGGGCGAGCGCCTGCGGATCTTCGACCAGCCCAACCTGGGCGGCTCGGGCGGGTACAGCCGCATCATGTACGAGGCCCGGCGGCTCACCGACTCGCCGTACATCCTCTACATGGACGACGACATCGAGATCGAGCCCGACTCGATCCTGCGGGCCCTGGCCTTCGCCCGTTTCTCGCGCGTGCCGATGCTGGTCGGCGGCCAGATGCTCAACCTCCAGGAGCGCAGCCACCTCCACACCATGGGCGAGGTGGTGGGCGCGCACGACTTCATGTGGACCGCCGCCCCGCACGCGGACTACGACTACGACTTCTCCCGGTACCCCCTCACCGACCGGGAGAACCCCAAGGAACTGCACCGCCGGATCGACGTGGACTACAACGGCTGGTGGATGTGCCTGATCCCGCGGGTGGTCGCGGAGAAGATCGGCCAGCCCCTGCCCCTGTTCATCAAGTGGGACGACGCGGAGTACGGCCTGCGGGCGCGCCGCGCCGGCCACCCCACGGTCTCCATGCCGGGGGTGGCGATCTGGCACATGGCGTGGTCGGACAAGGACGACGCGATCGACTGGCAGGCCTACTTCCACCTGCGCAACCGGCTGGTGGTGGCGTCGCTGTACCACGACGGCGACCACAAGGGCATCATGCAGTCGAGCCTCAAGGCGCTGGTCAAGCACCTGGTGTGCCTCGAGTACTCGACGGTGGCCATCCAGATCGAGGCCATCCGCGACTTCCTGCGAGGACCGGAGGCGCTCTACGAGCTGCTGCCGACGGCCCTGCCCAAGGTGCGGGCGATGCGCGCGCGGTTCCCCGACGCCGTGGTGATCCCCTCGGCCGTGGACCTGCCCGCGCCCTCCGGCGGCCCGGCCGGGATCCACTCCGAGCCCCGGGGCCCGGTCCGCAAGGCCCTCGCCCTGGGCAAGGGGCTCATCCACACCCTGAGCCGGGACGACAAGGCGCACCACGAGGTGCCGCAGGCGAACTTCCCGCCCGTGGAGGCGCGCTGGTACTCGCTGAGCCGGGTCGACGGCGCCACCGTCACCACCGCCGACGGGCGCGGGGTGGTCTACCGCAAGCGCGATCGTGAGCAGGCCGGATCGCTGTTCGCC
>NZ_JAALEF010000377.1:0-4562 GCF_014145245.1 Dietzia sp. B44
GCCGACCGCCGCGGTGGGGCGTCCCGCGGTGAGTCGCGCGGTGGCGGACGGCAGTTCGACGACCGGCGATCCGCCGGTCGCCCCGGTCAGGACGCCCGCCAGGCAGCGCGGGTCGACGAACCGGCCCTCCCCGACGAGATCGAGGCCGCAGATCTCGACATGGAGATCAGGCGGGACCTCCGTGGACTGGACAAGGCGAACGCCGAGCTGGTGGCTCGGCACCTGGTCGCGGCGATGCATTTCGTGGACGACGATCCCGAGCTGGCCCTCGCCCACGGGCGGGCCGCGAAGAATCGCGCCGGGCGGATAGGCGTCGTCCGGGAGACCCTCGGAGTGCTCGCCTACCGGGCCCGTGAGTGGTCCGAGGCCCTCGGGGAACTGCGTGCGGCCCGACGGATCTCGGGAGGTCCCGGTCTGCTCGCGATGATGGCCGACTGCGAGCGGGGTCTCGAGCGCCCGCAGAAGGCCATCGAGCTCGCCCGGGGGGAGGAGTCCCGCCAGGTCTCCGGTGAGGACCTCGTGGAACTGCGCATCGTCGAAGCCGGTGCGCGGGTGGACATGGGCCAGCTCGACGCCGCCCTGGTGACCCTCCAGGACGCCGGAGCCGATCCGGCGGCGGTGGGCGAGGAGGCGGCACGGTTGGACTACGCGTACGCGGAGGTGCTGCTGGCGTCCGGTCGGAAGGACGAGGCCGCCGCATGGTTCGGCCATGCGGTGGCGGCCGACCCTGATCATCACACGGACGCGGAGTCGCGCCTGGCGGAGCTCGAGGACTGACCCCGGTGTCACCAGCCACTCTGTCGGATCTGCACGACGCACTTCTCGTGGACCTCGACGGGACGCTCATCCGAGGTTCCGAGCCCGTACCGGGCGCGGCCGAGGCACTGGACGCCTCGGGGCTCCCGGTGGTCTACGTGACCAACAACGCGAGCCGTGCTCCCGCCGACACCGCGGCACACCTCCGCGACCTGGGTTTCACCGCCCGCGCGTCCGATGTCATGACGAGTGCCCAGGCGGCGGTGATGATGTTGGTCGATCACGTCGACGCCGGCGCGAGGGTTCTCGTGGTGGGCCACGACAGCTTCCGCGACCTCGCCAGGGAGGCTGGCTACGAGGTCGTCCACTCGGCCGACGACCATCCGGAGGTGGTCCTCCAGGGGCTGTCCCGCGAGCTGACCTGGGGCGACCTCGCCGAGGGGTGCCTCGCGATCCGCCGTGGGGTTCCGTGGGTGGCCTCCAACACCGACACGACGCTACCCACCGAGCGGGGCCTGCTCCCCGGCAACGGCTCGCTGGTCGCGGCGCTTCGTGCGGCGACGGACCGCGAACCCGTCGTGGCGGGGAAACCGGCCGCCGGGGTGCTCAGGGCCGCCGCCGACCTCGTCGGCGCGACGCGTCCACTGGTCATCGGCGACAGGCTCGACACCGACATCGAAGGGGCGGTCGCGGCCGACATGCCCTCACTTCTGGTCCTGACCGGTGTCCACGGGACGGCCGACCTGCTGGTCGCCGAGGAGCGTCGTCGCGCCACTCACCTGGCCCGGGACCTCTCGGCGCTCGCGGCGCCGCCCGAGTCGAGTCATATCGAGTCGGCCGCCGGACTCGACGCGAGGGTGCTGGACGGTTCTCTTCACCTGCAGGGGATCCCGGAGACGTTGAGTGGCGTCGACCTCGCGCGCAGCGTCATCCGTCAGGCGTGGCTGCACGGGGTGACCGCACTCGCGGATCCCGGTGACGGTGCGCGGTCGCGGCTCGCCGATGCGGGACTCGTCGTGGGCTAGCGTGGACCGCGTGAGCACTCCCGGACCGACACCACTTCCAGGCCCCGTGGGCCCGGACGTCGACGAGCTCCGCTCGGCGTTCGACGATCTCCTCGCCGACTCCGTCGGGCCGTCGACGGCCGACGGCGATGACGGCGGGGTGGTCCGCGACGATCAGGTCCGGGCCCTGGACGCCGCTCATGACCTGCTCGCCCGAGCGCTCTCCGTCCTGGACGCCGCCCGCTGATGGCGGTCACACGGAGGCGCCTGGACGCCGAGCTGGTCCGCCGCAGGATGTGTGACAGTCGGGAACGGGCCCGGGACCTCATCGGCTCCGGGCGTGTGATCGTCAACGGGGTGGCGGCCAGCAAACCCGCGACCCAGGTGGAGCCCACCACCTCGATCGCGCTCGCCGCGTCGAACGAACCGGACTGGGCCTCCCGGGGAGCCCACAAACTCATCGGTGCGCTGGACGCCTTCGGTGTGCGCGTCGACGGTGCGCGCTGTCTCGACGCCGGTGCCTCCACGGGAGGCTTCACCGACGTTCTGCTCTCACGTGGTGCCGCCCGCGTCGAGGCGGTGGACGTGGGCTACGGGCAACTCGTGTGGCGCCTGCGCAGCGACGGTCGCGTCGGGGTCCACGACAAGACCAACGTGCGATCCCTCACTCCCGAGGACATCGGGGGCGAGGTCGACGTGGTGGTCTCGGACCTGTCCTTCATCTCCCTCCCGCTCGTCCTGCCCGCACTGACCGCGTGCGTCCGCACCGGCGGGGATCTGCTGCCGATGGTCAAACCGCAGTTCGAGGTGGGCCGCGAGCGGGTCGGCCAGGGTGGCGTCGTCCGCGACCCCGCCCTCCGGATCGAGGCGGTCACGGGTGTCGCGCGCGCCGCTGCGGCGCTCGGGCTGGAGGTCCTCGGCTGCGTGGCCAGCCCGCTCCCGGGGCCGTCCGGGAACGTCGAGTACTTCCTCCATCTCCGCAAGACCGGGTCGGGCGCCCCGGTGGAGCTGACCCACCAGGCGTCGGACGCCATCCACCGCGCCGTGGAGGAGGGGCCGAAATGACGGACATGACAGGTCAGGGGACGCCCCGCCGGATCCTGCTCGAGGCCAATATCGAGCGGCCGGACATCGTCGCCATCGTCGCCCAGGTCGTCGACGCCTGCGCGAACCGGGGGATCGCGGTGCGCATGCTCGCCGACACGAGTGAGAACGTCGCCACGGGGACGGGCGTGGAGTCGGTCGCCGACACTCCGCACGCCGCCGACGGGTGCGAGCTCGTCCTGGTCCTGGGTGGGGACGGGACGTTCCTGCGGGCGTGTCAGTACGCCACCGCGGCCGATGTGCCGGTGCTGGGGGTCAACCTCGGGCATGTCGGGTTCCTCGCCGAGTCGGAGGTCTCCTCGCTGCACGGGGTCGTCGAACAGATCGCCGACCGGGACTACCGGGTGGTCGAGCGCATGACGGTCGAGGCCACCGTCATGCACGGGGACACCGTCCTCGGCCACGACTGGGCGCTCAACGAGGTGAGTATCGAGAAGGTCTCCCGGCAGGGCGTCCTCGAGGCGTCGGTCGAGATCGATGGGCGACCGGTGAGCGACTACGGGTGCGACGGCATGCTCGTGTCGACCCCGACCGGGTCGACGGCCTACGCGTTCTCCGCGGGAGGGCCGATCGTCTGGCCGGAGCTCGACGCGATCCTGGTGGTCCCGAACAACGCCCATGCCCTGTTCGCCCGGCCCATGGTGGTGGCGCCGAGTTCGCGTGTCGCCGTGGAGACCGGGACCCGGTCGGGGCCCGCGGTGGTCGTGCTCGACGGGCGGCGGCTGGTCGACGCCCCCGCCGGTAGCCGCGTGGAGGTGGTGCGCGGCCGGAGGCCGGTCAAGTGGGTGCGATTGGACGACTCACCGTTCACGGACCGACTGGTGACCAAGTTCGAACTCCCGGTGACCGGGTGGCGTGGCCGGTCCGCCGCCCGCCCCCTCCCCTAGGGTGGGTGCGTGCTCACGGAACTTCGGATCAGCGGACTCGGCGTCATCGACGAGGCCGTGGCCGATTTCGCCCCGGGCCTGTCGGTCCTGACCGGTGAGACCGGCGCCGGCAAGACCATGGTCGTCACCGGTCTGAGGCTTCTGGCCGGGGGGCGCGCCGATCCGGGCCGGGTTCGCCGCGGTGCCGACAAGGCCGTGGTGGAGGGGCGGTTCGACCTGGCCGCCGCGGCGACGATGGCTTCCGAGGACAGAGACCAGCTCGACAGACTCCTCGAGGAGGCGGACGTTGAGCTCGACGAGGACGGGACGGTGATCGCGGCCCGCCGGGTCGGCGCCGACGGACGCTCCCGGGCCCGGTTGGGTGGTCGGTCGGTGCCCGCCGGCACCCTGGCCCGGTTCTGTTCCCCGGTACTCGCGGTCCACGGCCAGAACGACCAGCTCCGGCTCCTGCGTCCGGACCGGCAGCGCGAGGCGGTCGACTCCCACGGGGGCGAGCGGGCGCGGGTCGCACTCAGGGCGTACCGGGAGACCTTCCACCGGTGGCGTGAGGCCGAGAGGTCGCTGGCAGAGCGCACGGGGCGCGCCCGCGAGCTGGCCCGCGAGGCCGACCTGCTGCGCCACGGGCTCGACGAGATCGACGCCCTGGACCCCAGACCGGGGGAGGAGGCCGAGCTCGACGCGGTCATCCGGCGTCTCACCGACTCGGAGGAGTTGCGTGAGGTGGCCGGGCAGGCACACGAGACGCTGACGGGAGACGGAGAGACCGCGGAGCCGGTCGTCAACGTCCTGGACCAGTTGCGGCAGCGGCTCA
>NZ_JAALEF010000377.1:4606-10207 GCF_014145245.1 Dietzia sp. B44
CTGGATCCCATCGCCACGAGTATCGACCAGGCCGTCGCCGCGCTGGGGGACGCCGCGACCGAGCTCGGCCTCTACCTGGCCGAACTCCCGGTGGACGCGGCCGACCTCGATGCGGCACTCGAGAGACGGCATGATCTCAGGGCGCTCACCCGGAAGTACGGGACCGACGTGGACGACGTGATCGAGTGGGCCGCGAAGGCGCGCATCCGCCTGTCCGAGGTGGACACCTCCGACTCCGCTGTGGCCGACCTCACGGCCACGGTCGCGAGGCTCGCCCTCGAGCTGGAGGAGCGGGGGGCCGAGCTCACCGCCATCCGCAGGGCGGCGGGGGAGGACCTGGCACGACGCGTCACCTCGGAGCTGGCCGAGCTGTCCATGGGCGGAGCCGGGCTGGTCGTCAGGGTCACCCCTGCCGGGGACGGCCTCGCCGCCGCGACGGAGTCCGGCCTGGACGACGTGGAACTGGCTCTCGACGGGCCGTCGGGGGTCGTCCCGTTGGGCCGGGGCGCCTCCGGCGGCGAGCTGTCCAGGGTGATGCTGGCCCTGGAGGTCGTCCTGGCGGAACGTTCCGGTGGCGGGACGTTGGTGTTCGACGAGGTGGACGCAGGAGTGGGTGGACGCGCCGCGCTGAGCATCGGCAAGCGTCTGGCCAGGTTGGCCAGGACCCACCAGGTGATCGCCGTGACCCACCTCGCGCAGGTCGCCGCGTACGCGGACACGCACCTCGTGATCCACAAGGCCGCGGACTCCACGGGTGGGGACGGTGTCGTGTCCGGTGTGCGCGCGGTCGACGACTCGGACAGGGTCATCGAACTCGCGCGGATGCTCGCCGGGATGGAGGACACCGACACCGGTCTCGCGCATGCCGAGGAGCTCCTCGGGAAGGCGCAGTCGGAGAAGTCTCAAGCTCAAGTCGACCGTTAATCCGACACGCCGAACCGACCTCCCTCGTCACTCGAATCACACGCGTGATACTCGGGCACATGAAGATGACGGGTCTGCTCAATCGCCGCTCCAACGATCTCGCCGGTGTGGTCGGTACCGTCCGCCAGGTCCGGGCGGGATCACCGGTCCCCCGCAAGCTCGGCTCCAAGGACGTCGCCGTGCTCGACCTCAACCGGACGTCGGCGGCCACCGCCCGCGCCGTCGTCGAGGCCGATGTCGCCGCCGTCGTCCACGTGCCGCGCCCCGGTGAGGAGATGCTGCCCCGTGCCGCGTTCCGGATCCTCGCCTCGTCGACCATCCCCGTCATCGAGGACGCGGACCTCGCCGAGGTCGAGGACGGGACCCGGGTCCGCATCGACGAGGGCGTGGTCTACTCGGTCAAGACCGAGGGCCAGCTGGCCACCGGCCGTGAGGTCGGCCCCGAGACCCTCCTCTCCGAGGTCCACGCCGCGGAGAACGGGTACGTCGAGTCCGCGCTGGCGCACCTGGCCAACGCCACGGAGTTCCTCAGCCTCGAGCACCAGTTGCTCCTCGACGGCGAGGGCCTTCCCGGGATCGACGTGGACTTCACCGGTCGCCACGTGGTGGTGGTGACCGGGGACCGGGCCTCGGAGGCGCAGCTCTCCGATCTCAAGCCCTTCATGAAGGAGTACCGACCGCTGGTCGTGGGTGTGGACGGGGGAGCCGAACTGCTGCGTGCGGCCCGGATCTCCGCCGACGTCGTGGTCGCGACCCCCACCGGGGTCTCCGACGAGGTGCTCACGGACGGCGCGGTCCTGGTCGTGCCGGCGGATCGCGACGGCAGGGCCGAGGGGCTCGAGCGGGTCACGGAGCTGGGCGTGGGGGCCACCACGTTCCCCGCCGCGGCGACCGCACGCGACATGGCCCTGCTGCTGGCCTTCCACGGCGGAGCCGAGATGATCGTGGTGACCGGCGACGACCGCGGACTCGAGAACGCGTTCGGCGCCTCCTCCGTACCGTCGTCGACCATGGTCGACACCGCCGTGTCGTCCCGCCTCGTCCACGCCGACGCGTGCGCGACTCTGTACCGCTCGCGAGGTGCCGGGATCGGGCTGGCCCTCGTGGTGCTCGCGGCGCTCATCGCGGTGGCCGCGGTGGTGGTCGCCCGCGACTCCGCCCAGGACCTGCTCATCTGGGCCATCGACGCATGGAACACCTTCGCCCTCTGGGTCCAGGGGCTCGTCCGTTGATCTCTCTGCGTCGCCACGTTCTCACGCTGGTCGCCGTGTTCCTGGCCCTGGGGCTGGGGGTGGTCCTGGGGTCGACGTCCGTGGCGACGTCGATCCGGGACGCGGTGGTCGACCGCGAGGAGACGACGGCGGCGCAACTCGAGTCGACCCGGGCCGAGTCGGCCGAACGGCGACTCGCCGTCGACCGGCTCGACGACATGGCCGGTGAGCTCGCCCGGCCGGTACTGGACGGCACCCTCGAGGATCGCCCCGTGCTGGTCGTGGTGGCCCCCGGGGCGTCCGACGAGGACGTCAGCGCCGCCGTCGACGTCATCGGTGCGGCCGGCGGCATCGCCGCAGGACGGGTGACACTCACCGACAAGGCCGTCGACCCGGATGCCGACGCCGAGGTCCAGGCACTCGTGGCCAACCTGCCGATCGGAGACGCACCGGCCACCGATGCGGACCTGGGGACCCAACTGGGTACCGCCGTGGGCCGTGCCGGGTTGCTGCGGACCGAGGACGCGGAACCACACCTCGACGACGACGACCGCGAGACGGTCCTCACCACCCTGTCGGACGCGGGACTCGTCGAGTTCGAACCGGGCACCCTGAGACCAGGTCAGCTGGCGCTGGTCGTCACAGGCCCCGGCGAGGCCGAGTCGACCGCGGTCCGGGTGGCCTCGTTCGCGCGGACCCTGGACCGCGAGGGCGTGGGAGCGGTCGTGTCGGCCGAACTCACGGGCGCTCAGGGGTACGACGCGGTCACCGTGCTGCGCTCCTCCGGCGAGGACGGTGTCTCGACCGTCGACTCCGCGGGCTCGGACTCCGGCCGGCTGGCCACGGGGCTCGCGCTGGCGGAGCAGCTCGCGCGGGGGCAGGGACACTACGGGCTGCGCCCGGATGCGACCGCGGCGGTGCCGTCGCTCCCCACCGCGCCCGCTCGGTGATAGCCTGAAGCCCCGTGGGGTGCACCGGAGCCACACCAGCATTCATCCATTCCGGCGTCTGGACACGGGAGTCCCCTTGGCACTGAACCGAGCCGCATCGCGGTCCGCGACCAAGCACATCTTCGTCACCGGTGGCGTGGCGTCGTCGCTGGGTAAGGGGCTCACCGCCTCCAGCCTGGGGCAGCTTCTGACCGCGCGCGGACTGCGCGTGACCATGCAGAAGCTGGACCCGTACATCAACGTGGACCCGGGGACGATGAACCCGTTCCAGCACGGGGAGGTGTTCGTCACCGAGGACGGTGCGGAGGCCGACCTCGACCTGGGGCACTACGAGCGCTTCCTCGACCGCGACCTGAGCGCCAACGCCAACGTCACGACCGGCCAGGTGTACTCGGCCGTCATCGCCAAGGAGCGTCGCGGCGAGTACCTCGGGGACACCGTCCAGGTGATCCCGCACATCACCGACGCGATCAAGGAACGCATCATCGCGATGGGCGCGCCCGATGAGCAGGGCCGCCGCCCCGACGTGGTGATCACCGAGGTCGGTGGCACGGTCGGCGACATCGAGTCCCAGCCCTTCCTGGAGGCCTGCCGGCAGGTCCGCCACGAGGTCGGACGCGAGAACATCTTCTTCCTCCACGTCTCACTGGTCCCGTACCTCGCACCGTCGGGTGAGCTCAAGACCAAGCCCACCCAGCACTCCGTGGCGGCGCTGCGGTCCATCGGTATCGTCCCGGACGGCCTCGTCCTGCGGTGCGACCGCGAGGTGCCGGACGGGCTCAAGTCCAAGATCGCGCTCATGTGCGACGTGGACCTCGAGGGCGTGGTCTCCACCCCCGACGCCCCGAGCATCTACGACATCCCGAAGGTGCTCTTCGGTGAGCATCTCGACACCCACGTCATCCGCAAGCTCAACCTGCCCTTCCGGGACGTCGACTGGACCGTGTGGGGTGAACTCCTCAAGCGAGTCCACGAACCGCGCGAGGAGGTCGAGATCGCCCTGGTGGGCAAGTACATCGACCTGCCCGACGCCTATCTGTCGGTGACCGAGGCCCTGCGCGCAGGCGGGTTCGCCCACCGGGCGAGGGTCAACATCCGGTGGGTGGAGTCCGACGCCTGTGCCACCGAGGCCGGCGCGCGGGAGGCCCTCCGGGGCGTCGACGGCATGCTGATCCCCGGCGGTTTCGGTATCCGTGGGATCGAGGGCAAGCTGGGCGCCATCTCGTGGTCGCGGAAGAACCGCATCCCGTTGCTCGGACTGTGTCTGGGCCTGCAGTGTTCGGTCATCGAGGCGGCCCGGTCGGTCGGGCTCGACGGGGCCTCGTCCAGTGAGTTCGAGCCGGACACCGAGCATCCGGTGATCTCCACGATGGCGGACCAGGTCGACGCCGTGGCCGGCAACGCCGATCTCGGCGGGACGATGCGCCTGGGCGCGTACCCGGCCGTGCTCACCAAGGGGTCCCTGGTGGCGGAGGCCTACGGCGCCACGGAGATCTCCGAACGGCACCGACACCGGTTCGAGGTCAACAACGCCTACCGCGACAAGGTCGCCGAGTCCGGTCTGCGGTTCTCCGGCACCTCGCCCGACGGCCACCTGGTGGAGTTCGTCGAGTACCCGCCGGAGCAGCACCCCTTCTTCGTGGCCACCCAGGCCCACCCCGAGTACAAGTCGCGGCCGACACGCCCCCACCCGCTGTTCGCCGCGTTCATCAAGGCGGCCCTGGACTACGAGAACGAGATGCGACTTCCGGTCGAGCCGTGGCGGGCCGACCAGTCGGGTGAGTCCGCTCACGCGACCGTCGCCGCTCCGGACGCCAAGACGTCCAGCGTGCGTGCCGATGACGTCGATGCCGAGCTGACCTCCGACGTCCGCTCGGACGGGAGCTGATCGAGGTGACCGACTCCGGTGCCCCCGGGTCGCACGAGTACCGCACCATCGCCAGTCGGGAGGTCTTCGACGGCCGGATCGTCCGGCTACGGGTGGACACCCTCACGATGCCGGGCGGGGGCACCGCCGACCGCGAGATCTGCGGTCACGACGACGCTGTCGCGGTCATCGCCCTCGATGACTCCGATCAGGTGACACTCGTCCGTCAGTACCGCCACGCGGTGGGGGAGCGGCTCTGGGAACTGCCGGCCGGACTGTGCGACGTCGACGGCGAACAACCGGTCCAGACCGCGCAGCGCGAACTGGTCGAGGAGACCGGGCTGGAGGCGAGATCCTGGGAACCGGTGATCTCGATCGTTCCGTCGCCGGGATTCTGCACCGAACGCGTCCACGTGTTCCTGGCCAGGGGCCTGCGCGAGGTGACCCGGCCGGAGGCCATGCACGAGGAGGCGGACATGGAGGTGGCCCGGATGCCGTTCTCCGAGGCCGTGGACGCCGTCCTGGACGGGCGGATCGTCAACGGCATCGCCGTGGCCGGCATCCTCGCCGCGCGCGCGTCGATCGCCGGGCGCTGACGGGGCGTCCTGGCGATGACGCCGGCCGTGCCGCGATGACCCGGTCGGACGGC
>NZ_JAALEF010000378.1:0-2914 GCF_014145245.1 Dietzia sp. B44
TGCGGCGGCGGCGGGAGCGGTCGGTGTTCGGCCGACCGGGGCGGGAGGAGGACGACGCCGAGGGCGACGACGACGACGGGCGCGACCCCGGCGACGACGGCGCTCCCCACGACAGCCGAGGTCCGCGTCCGGACAGGCGCCGGTAGGGTATCGGCGGTGCAGTACTACCTCAGCCTGCTGGGATTCGCGGCGATCGATTCGGTCAACCTTCTGGCTTTCGCTGTGATCGCGGGGCTGTGGCTGACCTCGGCCGGGCGTGGCGTGCCCTTCGCGCCCCGGGCCGCGCGGTTCACCGGCGGTGCGTTCTGCGGCATCGTGCTCCTCTCGCTGGTGTCGGTGTGGGTGATCGGAAACAACCAGGAGTTCGTCCGCAGTCTGTTCCACAACCTCTGGGCGATGGTGGCCCTGGGTCTCATCGGTCTGGTGATCACCGTCATGGGGTTGCGCAAGCCCGCGGAGGCCAAGGAGGAGAGCGTCGAGGCGCCGCTCACCCAGAACGTTCTGCAGAAGTTCGGGATCATGGTCACCGGCGTCGTGCTGGGCATCATCCAGTCGGCCACGTCGGCGCCGTTCGCGGCCGGGATGGTCCTCATCTCGTTCGCCGAGTCCCCGTGGTGGTCCAAGCTGCTGCAGATCCTGTTCTTCGCGATCATCGCGATCCTGCCGAGCACGGCGTTGATCATCGCGCTGGCACGAGTTCGTTCGGGCGGGATCGGTGCGGCCACCCGCCGCATCGACCGGTTCCTGTCCTACGGCCGCGTGGCCGGGCGCGCGCTCACCCTGGTGGTGGGCCTGGCGCTGCTCGCTCTGGCGGCGGTGCGGATCACCCAGCTCACCGGGGTGCTGTCGTAGCCGGATCCTATGGTGACGGTGATCACCACACGGGTGCTCGGATGAACTCGGGAGACCACATGCAGACCCAGGATTCCACCGCCGCTACGACCGGCACCGCCGCAGTGACCACCGGTGCCGGGACCACCGGCGCCGGGACCGTGCTGTGCGAGGACGGGCTGAGGCGCCCGCCCTGGGCGGCACGGGACCCGCTGCTGCGGGAGTACTACGACACCGAATGGGGGATGCCGGTCCGCGACGAGGCGGGGCTCTTCGAGCGGCTCGTCCTGGAGGGCTTCCAGTCCGGACTGAGCTGGGTGACGATCCTCCGCAAGCGTCCGGCGTTCCGGGAGGCGTTCGCCGGGTTCTCGCCCGATGCGGTCGCGGGCTTCGGGGACGCCGACGTCGCCCGGCTCATGGCCGACGAGCGGATCGTGCGCAATCGACGCAAGATCGACGCGGCGGTCACCAATGCCCGGGCCGTGATCGCGCTGAGGACCGAGGGCGGTCTCGGGGAACTGATCTGGTCGTACCGGCCGGAACAGACTCCGCAGCCCCGGACCATGGATGAGGTGCCCAGCCGATCCCCGGAGTCGGAGGCGCTGGCCAAGGATCTCAAGCGGCGGGGGTTCAGCTTCGTGGGGCCGGTGACGGTGTTCGCGTTGATGGAGGCCATCGGGGTGGTCGACACGCACCTGACGGACTCTCACCGGCGTGGCAGCTCCGGAGTCTGGACGCGCGAGACGGTGACCTGACGTTCCGGGCGCGGGGTCACCCCGGCGGACTGAGCGGGCCCTGCGGTTCCGGCTATCCGGGCAGAACGGGTAGGCCGGGCGGAGCACCACGGTGCGGGAGGTCGGGGACGGGGGCGGCGAGCGACCCCGCCTGCGCCACCTGCCCGGTGGCCGGCCAGCTCAGGCAACCGGGGATCCCGCGGAGGGCGGCCATCCGGGCCAGGGAGCGGTGGAGGTCGTTCCTGGTCAGTGCGCCCTCGGCAATGGCGCGTTCAACGGAGTCGAGAGCCTCGGGGATCCCGGCGGTGGTGATCCACAGCGGGGAGTCGGCCCCGGCGATGAGCGACTCGGTCACGGCTCGGGGAAGTGGGAAGTCGTTCGTGACGGCGCGCATCCCTGACAGGTCGTCCGTGAAGATCGCGCCGTCGAAGGGCGGGGCCCCGTATCCGTGGCCCTCGCGCAACAGCCGGTAGGCGGCCGGGGAGAGCGAGGCGGGCCGGTCGATCCCCGTGAGGCCGGGTACCTGCTGGTGCCCGAGCATCATCCCGGCGCCGGGGGTCCTGGCGAGTTCGGAGAACGGCCGGAGGTCGTGGGGGAGGAGCTGGTCCAGCGGTGGGACGGTCACCGATTCGTAGTGGCTGTCCCCCGACGAACGGCCGTGGCCGGGGAAGTGCTTGAACACCGGCGTCACCCCGGCGTCCGCGAGGCCGGCGGCGAAGGCGCGCGCGTAGCTGACCACGCGGGCCGGGTCCGGAGAGAAGGACCGGTCGCCGATCACGGCCCCGTCCGGCTGGTCGGATACATCGACGGAGGGGGCGAAGTCGACGGTGACGCCCATCCCGCGGAGAAACTCTCCGCGGTCCCGAGCAGCCGCGCGGACCTCCTCCGGGCTCATCGTGGCGGCCATGACCCGGGCGGACGGCATCGGCCCGGCGTAGGGGGCGATGCGGGACACCCGCCCGCCCTCCTCGTCGATCGCCACCAAAAGCGGGAGCTCCGTGTCCTGCTGCAGTCGGGCGAGGTCGTCGCCGGAGACCACCTCCCCGACGACGTCACCGCCGAGGAAGATTCCGCCGACGCCGTACTGCTCCACCGCGTGGCGGGCGTCGGCCATCGAGCTCACGCCCACGGTGAACAGCTGCGCGATCCGCTGGCGTGGGGTCAGCGAGTCCAGCGGCGACTCACACCGGGGCGCGGGCGGCGGGGTCCGCTCGGCACGGGCGGGGGGTGCGGCGGAGGAGTCGGCGGAGGAGTCGGCGGCGGCGACGGGTTCCGCGGGCTCGTCGGCGCCGCACCCGGCCAGCACCAGCCCCACGACCGATGCGGCGACCGTCAGACGGAGCCGGCGA
>NZ_JAALEF010000379.1:0-3024 GCF_014145245.1 Dietzia sp. B44
CCCGCTCATCGAGCGGGGGCCGCCTCGTCGTCGGCCGATCTCGTGGTCGGTCGGCCTCGTGGTCAGTCGTGGTCAGTCGTGGGACGTGGTCACTCGTGGGCCGTGGGCACCGCACGGAAGCCACCGTCGAGCACCACGAGCGGATCGCCGGGATCCTCCTCGTCGAACCAGGCGTCCAGCAGCCGCGCGACCACCAGGACGTGGTCGCCCGCCGGGACGAGACGATCGAGGGCGACCCGGAGTCGCGCCCGCCCGCCGTGGAGGAGCGGTTCACCGGTCTCGGCCCGGGTCCACAGGGAGTGGTCGGCGAACCGGAGGTGGGAGGGGCCGGCGAACCGGAGCGCGAGTGATCGGTCGGCCTCGCCCAGCAGGTGGATCACCGCGGTCCGGGCGTCGAGCACCGCCGCCAGGCTGGACGACGAGATCCCGACGTTGAAGCTCACCAGGGCGGGCCTCGACGACAGGCTGGACGGTGATGACGCGGTGAACCCCACCGGCCCGTCGGCGCCGTCGAGGGTGATGATCGTGACGCCGGCGGGATGCATACGCATCGCACGCCGGTGGGTCTCCGCCGGGACGGACTGGTGAGCGGTGGACAGGCTTCGTTCGGTCATACGAGAAGTCTGTGGGGGTCCGCTACGGATGTCGAACATTACTGTCGCGGTGACCGGAAAGGGTCAGGACACCGACAGCAGCCTCGACGGCAGCGCGCTCGTGGGGTCGGCCGAGATGGTGTCGAGCGCCACCGCCATGGCCGCCAGCTGCTGGATCCGCCCGCCCGCCGTCGACACCCTGAGTTCGGGTGCCCCGCCGGCGAGAGGGGTCTCCCGTGAGGCTCTCAGGATGGGTCCCAGGTAGCGCGGGTGGTCCGTGAAGGCCTGTCCGCAGAGCACCACCGAATCCGGCCGAGTGATGGCCGAGACCAACCCGACCAGGCGGCCGAGGATGGTCGCCCGCTCGACGAGGATCGCGTCGGCCATCGGGTCACCGTGTGCCCGGGCCGCGAGCTCCGGCACCGACCCGACGGTGATCCCGCGGGCGGCCGCAGCCCGGACCAGTCCGGAATCGCCCACCACGTCCAGGAGGCCACCGCCGCGGTCGTCGAGGTAGGTGGTCGGCCCCACGGGGAGGTGGGCGAGTTCCGCCGAGCCGGCCCGTGGCAGGTGTACGGCGCCGTCGATCACGAGGGCGGAGCCCAGATGCTCCCGCGCGTAGACGACCAGCGTCGTGCCCGTGTGGGACTCGTGCCCCACGAGCAGCTCCGCCGCGGCCATCGCCTCGACGTGGGGGGCCACGGAGAAGGGCACCCCGATTCGATCGGCGAACAGGTCCGCCACCGGAACGTCCCGCCACCCCAGCAGGTCGTGGTCGATCCTGCCCGGCGCGGTGATCGTCGCGGCCGTGGCCACGCCGCCCCAGACCAGCCGGCGGTCCCGGTGGCCGTCGAGGAGCCGGAACGCGATCGCGGACAGCTCGTCCGCGATCACCTCCGGATCCCGGCCCGGGGTGGGGATCGCGTACTCGGACAGGATCCGGCAGGCGAGATCACTGATGGCGACCACGCACCGGCTGAGGCCGATGTGGACGGCCACCACCACGGGCCCGGCGGGATCGATCTCCACGGGGATGCTCGGCCGGCCCACGGAACCGTCGTGCATGAGTTCGGGTCGCTCGCGGATGACCCCGGAGGACAGCAGCGCTGCCGTGGCTCGGCTGACCGTCGCCACCGACAGGCCCGTGGACGCGGCCACCTCCGGACGGGTCACCGGCCCCCGGAACCGGATCGTGCGCATGACCCTGGCCGAGCTCACGTCGGACAAACGCAGGTCAGGGGCGGGTGAACGGGGTGTCATGGGGGAGAGGGTATCACAGCCTATAGACCGATCGGTCTACTCATGTAATGGGTTTCCTTCCCGGTGACGGCAATTGTGGCCCCCCGTCTCCGTCCGGCCGCACGATGTGTCGGTCCGCACTCCGACCCGAGACACCTCAGGAGCCGTCCGTGGCCACCGACCCGACTCATCCGAACCCCGACCAGACTGGGTTGCACTTCCACTGGTTCCTGCCCACCTACGGGGACTCGCGCAACCTCGTGGCCGGTGGGCACGGCACGCTGATGTCGGGGGACCGTCCGGCGACCCTGCCGTATCTGCGGCAGATCGTCGCGGCGGCCGAGAACAACGGGTTCGAGTCCCTCCTCACTCCCACCGGCGCCTGGTGCGAGGACGCGATGATCACCACCGCTCTGCTCGCCGAGTCGAGCGACAGCATCAAGTTCCTCGTGGCGCTGCGCCCGGGGCTCATGAGTCCCACCCTCGCCGCGCAGATGGCGACCACCTTCCAGTGGCAGACCGGTGGCCGCCTGCTCCTCAACGTGGTCACCGGAGGCGAGTCCCGCGAGCAACGCGCCTATGGGGACTTCCTGGACAAGGAGGCCCGATACGCCAGGGCGGACGAGTTCCTCGAGATCGTCCGAGGACTCTGGGATTCGGAGAACCCGCTCTCCTACAGCGGTGACCACCTCGCCGTCGTCGATTCCGTCCTGGCGCGTCGACCGGACCCGGCGCCGCCGATCTTCTTCGGCGGCTCCTCCGCGGCCGGTATCCGCGTCGCCGCCCGCCATGCGGACACGTACCTGACCTGGGGCGAACCCCCCGCTGCCGTCGCCGGGAAGCTGGACCGGGTCCGGGACGCCGCGGCCGTCCACGGCCGGACACCCTCGTTCGGGATCCGGCTCCACGTGATCTCCAGGGACACCTCGGAGCAGGCGTGGGCCGAGGCCGATCGGCTCCTGGCGGGGATCGACCCCGCGGACGTGGCACGGGTGCAGGCCTCGCTGGCCGCCAGCGAATCGGAGGGCCAGCGCCGGATGCTCGACCTGCACGGCGGCCGGACCGGGTCGCTCGAGGTCTCGCCGAACCTGTGGGCCGGTGTCGGCCTGGTCCGCGGGGGCGCGGGGACCGCGCTCGTGGGCTCCCACGAGGAGGTCGCCGACCGGATCGCCGAGTACGCCGAGCTGGGCCT
>NZ_JAALEF010000379.1:3253-6560 GCF_014145245.1 Dietzia sp. B44
GGAACCCGCCACCGTCGGCGGGTGACGAGACGAGGAGACCTCACCATGACCACCGTTCTCGCCTCCACGCCGCAGGGTGCGCCCGATGTGGCCGCGGGCCCGTCCACGGACACCCCGGCTCCCGGGCGCGGCTCTGCCGGCCGTCGTCGCCCCCGCCGCCGGACCACCTGGCTGCGCTGGCTCAGCCCCGTCGTGCTGATCCTGATCTGGCAGATCGCCGGCGCCACGGGCATCCTGCCGGAGCGGATCCTTCCCGCTCCGCAGCTCATCGCCTCCTCCGCCCTGGAGCTCATCGCCTCCGGCGAACTCGCGGACGCGTTGGCCGTCTCGAGCGTCCGCGTGGTCCAGGGGTTCGTCCTGGGGGCCGTGGCCGGACTCGTCCTGGGGGTGGTCGTCGGCACCTCGCGGATCGCGGACGCCCTCGTCGATCCGCCGCTCCAGATGCTCCGCGCGTTGCCACACCTCGGCCTGATCCCGCTGTTCATCCTGTGGTTCGGCATCGGCGAGACCCCGAAGGTGCTGCTCATCGCGCTCGGTGTGGTCTTCCCCATCTACCTCAACACGGCCTCGGGTCTGCGTCAGGTGGATCCCAGGCTGCAGGACATGGCGACGGTGTTCGGATTCAGCCGACGCCAGCGGCTCACCGAGGTGATCCTGCCGTCGATCGCGCCCCAGGTCCTGGTCGGCGTGCGGCAGTCGCTCGCGATCGCCTGGTTGACGCTCATCGTGGCCGAGCAGCTCAACGCCACCAACGGCATCGGCTACCTCATCATGAACGCCCGCGACTACTTCCGGATCGACGTGATCATCGTCGGCCTGGTCGTGTACGCGCTGCTCGGCATCCTCACGGACGCGGTCGTCCGCGTCGCCGAGGCCCGTGCGCTGCGCCACTACCGGTGACCACCGACCACTACCCAGGAGCCTCAGGCATGACCATCACCCTCGCCCCCGCGGGCGCGCTGCGAGGTGTCACCCGCAGTTTCGGCGACACCGTCGTCCTCCGAGATCTCGATCTGACCATCCCCCGCGGCGACATCGTCGCGCTGCTCGGTCGGAGCGGGAGCGGCAAGTCCACCGCGCTGCGAATCCTCGCCGGACTGGACCGGGAGCTCGACGGCGGGAGCGTCCACATCGAGGGCCCCCCGGCCGTCGTGTTCCAGGACTCCAGACTGCTGCCCTGGCGCACCGTCGCCGAGAACGTCAGGCACGGCCTCAACCGGGTCGACGTCGGACGCGGGGAGAAGACCGCCCGGGTCACCGGGATCCTCGCCGAGGTGGGGCTCGAGGGTCGTGAGGGCGCCTACCCGGGGGAACTCTCCGGCGGGCAGGCGCAGCGGACCTCGCTCGCCCGGGCGCTCGTCGCCGAGCCCTCGCTGTTGCTCCTCGACGAGCCCTTCGGCGCGCTCGACGCCCTCACCCGCCGGACCATGCACCGCCTCCTGCTGCGGCTCTGGGCCCACCACGGGCTCGGGGTCCTGCTGGTGACCCACGACGTCGACGAGGCGGTGGCGCTGGCCGACCGTGTGCTCGTCCTGGACGACGGCGTCGTCGGCCACACCGAGACCATCGACCGACCCCGCGGCGGGGGCGAGACGAGCCACCACCGCCGCTGCCTACTCGACGCGCTGGGCGTCGACCACACAGACGAGGACTACTCGATATGACCACGACACTCTCCCCGATCCACCGACGACCCGCGATCGGTGTCGCGCTGCTCGCGCTGGCGTTGATCGTGCTGCTCGTCGGCGCAGGATGCGCCACCCGCGATTCCGAGGCCGAGGCACCCGTCCCCGACCGCGTCGACCTCGCGGGTCTGTCCGACCTCGTCCTCCGGGTGGGCGACCAGAAGGGCGGCACCCAGGCCCTGCTCACCGCGGCGGGCCAGCTCGACGACCTGCCGTACGAGGTCGAGTTCTCCACGTTCACGTCCGGACCGCCGCAGGTGGAGGCGCTCAACGCAGGGCGGATCGACGTGGCCGTCACCGGTAACACCCCGCCGGTGTTCGGCGCGGCCGCCGGGGCGCGGGCGTCGATCGTCTCCGCCTACGCCAACGGCGGTGAGGGAGATCAGATCCTCGTCCCCGGGGACTCGTCCGTGCAGACCGTGGCCGACCTGGAGGGCAGGAAGGTCCTGGTGGCCAAGGGGACCTCCGCCCACGGGCATCTCCTTCTCCAGCTCCGCAGGGCCGGAGTCGCGCCGGAGTCCGTCGAACTGGTCTTCCTCCAGCCGGCCGAGGCGGGTTCCGCGTTCTCCCGCGGCGACGCCGACGCGTGGGCCATCTGGGATCCGTACACGGCCATCACGCAGACCACCACCGACGCCCGGACCATCGCGACCGCGGCGGAGGCGTCCAACGGATTCTGGTTCGGGCTCGCCTCCCACGACGCTCTCGCGGACGCGCGCCGCCAGACCGCGATCGCCGACTTCCTGGTCCGGCTGGCCGAGGCGGGAACCTGGACGGAGGAGAACCCGGCGCAGTGGGCCGCGTTCTACGGCGAGGCGGTGGGATTGACCCCCGAGGCCGCCGAGCTCTCGCAGAGTCGCAGCACCCGCCGGCCGGTGGCGCTGGCGGAGACGGTGGCCGGCGAGCAGGAGCTCGCCGACGTCTTCACCGAGGACGGGCAGATCGCCTCCGTCGACGTGGACTCACTGGTCGACGACAGGTTTCAGGACGTGCTCGGGCCGGTGGTCGGTCCGCTCCCCGGGTGATCGCGGGCCGGGCACGCCCCGGTCCAGCCGGTGAGTGGGGCGGGTCCGGTCAGGCGGAGGGCGAGACGTCCACCACGACGTCGAACTCGAGGAGGGTGGCCCCCTCGGCGACGGGCTTGGCGTGCTGGCCGGCGTGGGCGGTCCGGGCGTCGCCGTCACGCCATGCGGCGAAGGACGCCTCGTCCTCCCAGGTGGTCACCACGAAGTAGCGCTCCTCGCCGGCGGTGGGGCGCAGCAGTTGGAAGCCGAGGAAACCGGGGGAGTTCTCCACGGTGTGGGCGCGCTCGGCGAACCGGCGCTCGAGCTCGGCGCCGGCCTGGGGCGGCACGGACAGGGCATTGATCTTGACGACGGCCATGGGGGTGAGACTACGCTTCGCCGCCGGGGTCCCGGCCGGTCAACCCGGCAGCGAGTACACGTCCCCGGCGCGCACCATCAACCCGTCGGCCACCAGCGAGTCGAGTGCGCGTCCGCGCTGGACCGGGTCGGGCCACACCGCGTCCAGACGGTCCCGGTCGGCGGTGCCGTCCCCGTCGCGCAGGACGTCGAGGAGCAGACCGCGCACCTGGCGGTCGGTCCCGGCGAAGGTCTGGGTCC
>NZ_JAALEF010000003.1:0-1265 GCF_014145245.1 Dietzia sp. B44
GGCGTCGTCGGTCACCTCGACGCAGGGGCGGCCGACGAGGGTGCTGGCGGCCGCGCCGGCGTCCGAGGTGGTGGCGGAGGCCAGGACGAACGTCGGTTCGGCCCCCAGGGCCCGGGCGAGCCGGTCGAGCCGGCGCAGGATCAGGGCGACGTTGGAGCCGAACACGCCGCGGTAGGAGTGGCACTCGTCGACGACGACGTAGCGGAGCCCCCGCAGGATGCGCGTCCACTGGCGGGACCGACCGAGCACCGACAGATGGAGCATGTCCGGGTTGGTGACGATCCAACGGGAGTTCTCGCGGATCCACGGCCGGGCGTCGGTCGGGGTGTCTCCGTCATAGGACGCGGGGGCCACATGGGCGAGCCCGGGGACGGAGTCCACCAGCGACACCACCGACGACAGCTGGTCCTGGCCCAACGCCTTGGTGGGGGACAGGTACAGCACGCAGGCCCCCCGGTCCGAGGCGAGTGTGCTGAGCGCGGGCAACTGGTAGCCGAGGGACTTGCCGGACGCGGTGCCGGTGGCCACCACCACGTTCCTCCCCGAGTGCGCGTGCTCGGCGGTGGCCACCTGGTGGGCCCAGGGCCTGCCGACGCCCCGAGCACGCAGTTCGTCGACCAAGCCCGGGTGTGCCCAGGTGGGCCAGTCGGCGTACCGGGCCTCGCGGGCGGGCAACTCCGCTGTGTGGGTGACGGGGGACGGCCCGGCCGGGAGCTGCTCGAGCAGGTGGCCCAGGAGTTCGCGTCCGTACGTCATCACCCCTCGACCGTAGAGGGCAACCCGCCCGGGTCCTCACCCGAGCGCGTGTCGGAGTCGGGTCCGGGGTGGATCCGGCTGCACGGCGCGGTCGGCGGCCCTGCGGAGATCGGTTCACCTGACCCTGGTCTCGTGGTGTACTTGTCCCGGTCGTCGATGCCGGTCGCGGGCTCCCCGCGGGCGGTGGGGCGACCCGACCCGCGTGGCCATCCCGAGGGTCGCACCAGGCAGTACGGAAAAGGAACGCAACAACATGGCACAGGGCACCGTCAAGTGGTTCAACGCGGAGAAGGGCTACGGGTTCATCGCCCCCGAGGACGGCTCCGCCGACCTCTTCGTCCACTACTCCTCCATCGAGGGCACGGGCTTCAAGTCGCTCGAGGAGAACCAGCGCGTCGAGTTCGAGCTCGGCGAGGGCCAGAAGGGCCCGCAGGCCCAGGAGGTCCGCGCCATCTGAGGCGCCACGGTCCGAGATCGACGAGGCCCCCGACGCGTGCGCGTCGGGGGCC
>NZ_JAALEF010000380.1:0-1321 GCF_014145245.1 Dietzia sp. B44
TCGGACGAGCACTGGGCCCGCGGGCTGCAGCGCGCGGTGATGACCGGCGTGTCCTACATGATCCCGTTCGTCGCCGCCGGCGGCCTGTTGCTGGCGCTGGGGTTCCTGTTCGCCGGGTACGACGTGGCGTTCGTCTGGCAGGAGGTGGCCACCGGGTTCACGTTGACCGACCTGCCCGGTCAGGTCTGGTACCTCGACGGCGAGATCGTCTCCGCCGGGACCGCCGGAGCCGAGATGCTCACCCACGCCGGCCTGCGGTTGTACATCGGCGCCGTGCTGTTCGCGATCGGCCAGGCCGCGATGGGATTCATGATCGCGGTCCTGTCCGGGTACATCGCCTACGGCCTGGCCGACCGCCCGGGCATCGCGCCGGGCTTCGTGGGCGGCGCCCTCTCGGCCACCCTCGGCGCCGGGTTCATCGGCGCGCTCGTCACGGGCATCCTCGCCGGCTACCTGGTGCGGTGGATGACCACCTGGAAGACCCCGCGCTGGCTGTCCGGCCTCATGCCGGTGGTGCTGATCCCGCTGCTCGGTTCGCTCGCGATCGGCCTGCTGATGTTCCTGCTGCTCGGCCGTCCGCTGGCCTCGCTGACCTCCGCCATGGAGTCGTGGCTGGGCGGGATGAGCGGTTCCTCGGTGATCCTGCTGGGCATCATCCTGGGGCTGATGATGTGCTTCGACCTCGGCGGACCGGTCAACAAGGCCGCATACACCTTCGCCACCGCCGGACTGGTCGCCGACAACCCGGCCTCGCTCCGGATCATGGCCGCGGTGATGGCCGCCGGCATGGTGCCGCCGCTGGCCATGGGCCTGGCGACAGTCGTCCGCAAGCGGCTGTTCAGTGAGGTCGAGCAGGAGAACGGCCGGGCCGCGTTCCTGCTGGGCGCCAGCTTCATCACCGAGGGCGCGATCCCGTTCGCCGCCGCCGACCCCGTCCGCGTGATCCCGTCCATGATGGCCGGTGGCGCAGTCACCGGAGCGCTCATCATGGCATTCTCGGTGGAGTCCTACGCGCCGCACGGCGGCCTGTTCGTGGTGTTCGCCATCAACCCGGTGTGGGGCTACCTGGTAGCCATCCTCGCGGGGATGCTGGTCTCGACCACCGCGGTGATCCTGGCCAAGAGCGCCCGCCGCGATCCCGCCCCCGTCACGGCCCCGGCGCCCGCCACCGTGGCCGCCTGAGCCAGTGGCCGCCTGACCCGGTGGCCGCCTGACCCCACCCGACCGGCTCGCCGGTTGATCAGCCCCCAGTTCCGCAGTTCACCAGTCACGAGGAGAGACCATGCCCAACACGACCGTCATCGTGGGATCCGCCGAGGGA
>NZ_JAALEF010000381.1:0-2298 GCF_014145245.1 Dietzia sp. B44
GCGCCGGCTCGTCCTCGGACGGCGGGTCCTCACAGAGCACACGCAGTGCCCGGGCGGTGAGGTCGCGGACCCCCTCGGGAGGGAGCACGCCGTCGATCATCCCGCGGCGGGCGAGGTTCTCCGAGACCTGGACGCCCTCGGGGAAGGGCGCGTCGTAGAGCGCCTCGTAGACGCGCGGGCCGAGGAACCCGATCAGCGCGCGGGGTTCGGCGACGGAGACGTGGCCCAGCGAGCCCCAGGAGGCGAACACCCCTCCGGTGGTCGGATGGCGCAGGTACACCAGGTAGGGCAGTCCCGCCGACTTGTGCCCGGCGACGGCGGCGGAGATCTTGACCATCTGCAGGAAGGCGATGGTGCCCTCCTGCATGCGGGTCCCCCCCGACGTCGGGGAGGCCAGGATCGGCAGGCGTTCGGCGGTGGCGCGCTCGATCGCGGAGACGATCCGCTCGGCCGCCGCGATGCCGATCGATCCGGCCAGGAAGTCGAACTCGCAGGCGATGAACACGACCCGCCGACCCAGCAGTCGTCCTTCGCCGGTGATGACGGACTCGTCCACCCCGGAGTCCCGCGCCGCGCGCTCGAGGGAGGCCTCGTAACCCGGGACCGAGTCGACCTGGGGCGAGCGCAGCGGAGCGGAGTCCCAGGACCGGAACGACCCGTCGTCGAGGACCATGTCGAGGATCTGCAGAGCTCCGGTTCGCGCCATGGACGCATCGTACGGTGGGCGCGTTCACCAGCAGGTATCGTCGGTCGCGGGGTGCAGGGTAGTACCCCCGCGGCGCACCGGACCGCGACGTACCAGGAGGCCCCGCCGCCATGATCGACACACGCAGGGACGGTTCCGTCGCCGTCGTCACCATCGACCGGCACAGCACCCGCAACGCCCTCGACGCGGAGGTGTGCACGGCCCTGCGGGAGGCGATCGAAGCCGCGGGTGCCGCGGCAGAGGGCGAGGACCCGGTCCGCGCGATCGTCGTGACGGGGGCGGGGACGGCCTTCTGTGCGGGAGCCGATCTGTCCGGCGGCGTGTACAACCTCAACTTCTACGACGCCCACGCGGGGATGCTCAGGGCGGTGGAGTCGGTGCCGGTCCCCGTGATCGCGGCCGTCAACGGGCCCGCCGTGGGCGCCGGGGTCCAGCTCGCCCTGGCCGCCGACCTCCGCGTGGTGGCACCCGGCGCGGTGTTCGCCGTCCCCGTCGTCAAGGTGGGCCTCGCGCTGGACAACTGGACGATCAAGCGGCTCGCCAACGTCGTCGGGGGCGGGCACGCGCGGTCGGTCCTCATGACCGCTCGTCCGGTCGGGGCGGAAGAGGCGGCCCGGATCGGGCTGGCCAACGAGATCGGCGGCCTGGACACCGCGATGGAGCTGGCGGCCGAGATCGCGCGGTTCGCCCCGCTCAGCCTCCGGCACATCAAGTCGGTGATCAACGACGACGACGCCCGGCTCCTGCCCCGCGAGGAGCACACCGAGCTGCAGCAACTGGCCTGGCACAGCGAGGACATGGCCGAGGCCCGCGCCGCCCGCGAGGAGAAGAGGCCTCCCGTGTTCCGCGGGAGATGACCTGACCGTCAGCGGGCCCGGACGGATACCATTCCAGCGCCCGGATCCCGCCGACGTGGCGACTGGCATACGCCCCGGGGACCGGTGACTGCAGGGGGAGAGCCGCGGATGGCCGCCAGGCACAGTGCGTCGACGCAGAGGGAGAGTTCGACGGCGCGCAGGGTCGTCCAGGTGGGGCTGGGGTTCCTGGCGGCGGTCCTCGTGATCGGGGTCGTGGTCGCGGGCCTGTCCAGGGCCGGGGTGGGAGGATTCTGCGTCGACGCTGCCGATGTCACCGTGGCCACCGAGCCCGACATCCTCGCGCATGTCGAGACCCTCGCGGACGAGGCGGGGGGATGTCATGCGTACGAGGTCTCGGCGGTCTCGTCCGCCGACATGGCGGCTCGGGTCGCCGCCCGTCAGACCCTCCCGGACATCTGGGTCCCCGATTCGGCGATCCGGCTCGCTCAGATCTCCCAGGACGTCCAGATCCCGTTCGAGACCGTTCTCAACTCCATCGCGTCGACCCCGGTGATCATCGCCTCGCGTGGGCCCGGGCCGGACATGCCCACGTGGACTTCGGCGCTCTCGATGCCGGGACTGGCGATGGGGGACCCGGTCCGGTCCGGTATCGCGGACGCCCCCATCCTCGCGGCGACCTCCGAGGTCGAGTCGATGCGCTCGACCTCGGAGGCGCTCGCCGCCTCCATGGCCGTGCTCGCGCAGGGCCGGGCGGGGCGCGCGGACGTGCCGCCG
>NZ_JAALEF010000382.1:0-3228 GCF_014145245.1 Dietzia sp. B44
CGGGGCGAGCTCGCGGCTGCGCACCTCGATCCCCGGGTGGTCCCGGGCGAGCACCCGGATCCCGGCGGGCAGCAGGGTCGTGGCCACCGATGCCCAGACCCCGGCCGTGAGGGTCGTCCCGACCCCGGCCCGGGCCGATTCCATCGCGTGCCCGGCGTCCTCCACCGCGGCCAGGATGGTCTCCGCGTGCCCGGCCAGGACCAACCCGGCCTCGGTGAGCCCGATCCGGCGGCCACGACGCTCGAACAGGGGGGTCCCCGCCTCCCTTTCGAGAAGAGCGAGCTGTTGGGACACAGCGGAGACCGTGTAGTCCAGGGCCCCGGCGACGGCGGTCACGGTCCCGCGACGCTCGAGTTCGCGGAGCAGTCTGAGTCGGTGCAGTGACGGCTCCATGGCCCCGAGCGTAGGGGCTGACCGGGGACAGTGCAGAAAAAGTGAACGGTCGGGTCCATCGATTCTCGCTGGACCCGGGCCCGTCCCCGCTCCCATGCTTGAGGGACCCCGCCGGAGAGTCGGGACGAGGCGTTTCAGGAGGCGAGCACCATGACATCCATCGAGATTCCGGGTTTCACCGCGACAACCGGGTCGGTGCCGGTGGCAGTGCCGGCTCCACCCGCGGAGGGTCCCGCCACCCGCGAACCGTACCTGCGGCTGCACTGGAAGGACGACGTCACCGGCGCCCGAGGGTTCCTCGTCGTGGACACCCTCGTCGGTGGCCTGGCCACCGGCGGGACCAGGATGCGGGCCGGCTGCACCCTGGGTGAGGTGGAGGACCTGGCCCGCGGCATGACCCGCAAGACCGCGGCCTTCGACCTCCCCGTCGGCGGTGCCAAGGGCGGGATCGACTTCGACCCCAAGGATCCCCGCGCCGTGGAGGTGCTGGGCCGGTTCTGCGAGGCGATGCGCCCGTTCCTCGACCGTCACTGGGTGACCGCCGAGGACCTGGGGGTTCCGCAGCACCTGATCGACGAGGTCTTCGCCGGGCTGGGGATGCGGCAGTCGTACCACGCCGCCATCGAGCGCTCCGAGGATCCCGCCGCGACCGCCGCACGTATCTTCCGCGGGCTCACCGCCGAGGTGCCCGGCGGGTTGCTCGGCGACGTGATCGGCGGGTACGGCGTGGCGCAGGCGTGTCTGGCCGCGGCGTACGTGCGCGGCTGGGACGTCGGACGCACCACCGTCGCGGTCCAGGGCGTGGGCACGATGGGCGGCGCTGCCGCCTGGTACCTGCACGAGGCCGGGATGACCGTGGTGGCGGTGGCCGACGCCGCCGGGACGCTCTACGACCCGGCGGGCCTCGACATCCCCGCGCTGCTGGCCACCCGCGACCGCTTCGGTGAGATCGACCGGGGAGCCGTCCCCGCCCGCGTCCAGCGGCTGGAGCGGGACCAGATCATCGGGATGGACGTCGACGTCCTGGTCCCCGCCGCGGTCTCGTACGCCATCACCGCGGACAACTGCGCGTCCGTCAGCGCGTCGATCGTGGTGGAGGCCGCCAACGCCGCCACCACCATCGACGCCGAACTCGACCTGACCGCGCGCGGGATCGCGGTGCTGCCGGACTTCGTGGCCAACGCCGGCGCGGTGGCCTGGGCCTGGTGGCTGATCCTCGGAGAGGTCGACGAGCAGCCCGGGACCTCGTTCCTGCGGCTCAGCCGGGAGATGACGGCCAAGGTCTCGGACCTTCTCACCGCCTGGACGCCCGCGGACGGCCCGGTGCGGTGGACGGCGGACGTCTCGCACCTGGTGCGTCAGGTCCCGACGGTCGTGGTGCCCTGACCGAGGGGGCTCGAACCCCTGGCCGTCTGAGCACCCCAGGCGCGCGACCACCGCAGCCGCACACGGGAAGACCGTGTGCGGCTGCGGTCGCGGCGGGGTGGGTGAGGAGGTCGGTCAGGCCCCGGGCTCGGCCCCTGCCTCCGCGTTCTCCTCGGACACCCCGTTCTCCTCGGACGCCCCGTTCCCCTTGCCGATGGCGGTGTGCAGCCGCGCCCGGCGGGGGGAGTCGTCCGTGCCCAGCAGGAGATCGATGGTCAGGCCCAGGCGGCTGTTGACGTCCGCCGCCGAGGACCGCCTGGTGAGCCAGGAGACGAGGTTGGACATCCACACGTCGGAGACCACGCGGGCGATCGAGAGCTGGACCTCGTCCGGTTCCCCCTGGGCCATGGCGCGGGCGATGATCCGGTCCATGTAGAAGCCCACCTCCTCGACCTCGTTGGCCACCGACGCGTCGGCGAACATGAACGCCCGGGTCATGGCCTCGGTGAGGTTGGGATCGCGCTGCATGGACTTGGTGATCATGTCCACCACGACCTTCATGCGCTCCTGGGCGGTGTCCCCGGGCGGGGCCGAACGCTCCGTGCGCTGGTCCAGGCGGCGGAACTCGCGGGCCAGTGCGGAGACCAGGAGGTGGACCTTGGAGGGGAAGTAGCGGTAGAGCGTGCCCACCGCGACCTCGGCCTTCTCGGCCACCGCGCGCATCTGCACCGCCTCGTACCCGCCCTTGGCGGCCAGGGCCAGCGTGGCGTCGAGGATCCGGCGACGGCGCTCCCGCTGCGACGAGGTGCTGGGCTCGTCGCCGCGGGGCGCGGGATCAGACGCGGCAGGACCGGAACCGGTCTCGGTCGAGCTCTTGGTCATGAGGCGAGCCTCCTGGGCTGGCGAGCGGCCGATGGGGGCCGGGTTCGGTGTTCACGTCCTGCTGGTGCATTCTAGAACACGGTTGTTAGAACACGTTCTACTATGGGGGAGAGCGCCGGTCCGCGGACCGGCGCCGGTTCGAACCCCGTCTCGACGAGGAGCCACCGTGAGCATCGCCACCACCCCGGATCAGACCGAGATCCAGAACTCGATCAAGTCCTGGGCGAAGTCCGTCGATCCCGTGGACACAGTACGCGCCCAGGAGACGGACCCGGACGCCTGGAAGGCGCATTGGCCGCAGTTGGCCGGATTGGGGATCTTCGGCGTGGCCGTCGCCGAGGAGCACGGCGGGGCCGGGGCCGAGATCGTCGACCTGGCCTGCATGCTCGAGGAGGCCACCGCCCGGATGGCCCCGGGCCCGATCCTGTCGACCGCCCTCGCGGGCGTCCTGGTCTCGCGTGCCGGGGGCCGGGTGGCCTCCGCGCTGGGCGAGACCATCGCCGAGGGCGGACTGCCTGTCGGCGTCTGCCTGGGCCTCGGCACGGCGACGCTCACGGGCTCGGACACAGCGGGCTCGGACACAGCGGG
>NZ_JAALEF010000383.1:0-4196 GCF_014145245.1 Dietzia sp. B44
CCCGACGCGGGCCGGTTGGACGCGCAGAGTCTCGCCACCTGGCTGCGGCGCGGCGCGATCGGCGCCGGCGGGGTCGAGTTGATCGACACCCTCCTCGGTTCGGCGTTCGGGGCCGCGGCGTCCGAGGCCTCGGCGCTGTACGGCCTGGCGTATGTCGCGGGCGCGGGTGACGAGATCCACCCGGGCTCACTGGACCGGATGATCGGCGTGGCCGGCGGGGCCCAGGAGTCCCGGGTCGTGGGCGGTTCGCAGGTGATCTCGCAACGCATGGCCGAGGAACTGGGCGACTCCGTCACCCTCGGCGCCCCCGTCCGGCGGATCGAACACCGTGCCACGGGGGTCACCGTCACCACCGACGCGGGGTCCTTCGACGGCGAGGAGGTGATCGTGACCGCGCCACCCCACCTGGCCGCCGAGATCGAGTGGAGCCCGTCGCTGCCCGCCCACCAGGACGCCCTGTTCCGCAGGATGGCCTTCGGCACCCTCATGAAGTGTGAGGCGATCTACGAGCGCCCGTTCTGGCGGGAGGACGGACTCTCCGGCCAGGGCGTCTTCCGCGGGGGCGGTACCCCGGTGTGCTCGATGTTCGACAACACCCCGCCGAGCGGCTCACCCGGGATCCTCATGGGGTTCGTGGGGGGAGCGGGGTGGCGGAAGTGGGCGCCCCGTCCGGCCCGGGAGCGCGGCGGGGCGGTCCTGCAGAGCTTCGCCCGGGTGGTCGGGCCCGCGGCGCTGGCGCCTGTCGGATACTTCGAGAAGGACTGGACCGCGGAACGCTGGACCCGGGGTGGCCCGACCGCTGTCCTCGGCCCCGGCGTCCTGACCACGCTCGGTCAGTGGCGCGACCGGCCGCTCGGCCGCGTGCACTGGGCCGGTGCCGAACACTCCGACTACTGGAACGGCTACATGGACGGCGCGGTCCGCTCCGGGGAGGTCGCCGCCCGCGCCGTGATCGCACACTCAGGAGGACATCCGTGACACGTCTGACCGTTTCCGTACAGCAGCGACTCGCAGCCCCGGTCGAGGACATCTGGGCCGTGATCGACGACACCTCCCGGTACGCCGAGTGGGTCGACGGGGCCCTGGAGGTCACCACCCACCACGGTGCGGCGACCGTGGGCGAGACCTATTCCGAGCGGAACCGGACGATCGGGCCGCTCACGACGCGGTCCGTGTGGACGGTGGGGAAGGTCGAGCCGCGGTCCCTCAGGGTCGACTCCGGGACCGGGTTCGCGCCGTTGCACGACATGGTCAACACCTTCCGCTTCGAGCCACTGGGCGCCGAGGCCACCCTGATGACGTACCGGGTCGACTGCCGGGTCGGGCTCGGCCCCCTCGGCCGCCTCGTCGCGCCGGTTCTCGAGAAGTCGCTCACCGGCCAGTTCCGCCGGTCCATGACGACGCTCGAGAGCGTCGTGCACGCCGAACGCGGCATCGATCAGGCCGGTGGGCTGTGACGACGGAGTCGTCGGGATCCCGTGGGCAGTCGTCGCGGGCCCGCGAGCACGTCGCCGCCACCGCCAGGCGACTGGCGGCCGAGGGACTGCTCATCGGCACCGCCGGAAACGTCTCGGCCCGGGTGGACGACGGGCGGATCGCCGTGACCGGCACCGGGGTGGTCCTGGCCGACTGCCGTGCCGAGGACGTCACCGTGGTCGGCGCGACGGGCGAGCACGTGGACGGCCGACTCGCACCGACCTCCGAGCTCGGGCTGCATCTGGGGATCTACTCCGGTACTCAGGCGGGGGCCGTCGTCCACACCCACGCCCCGTTCTCCACCGCCGTCTCCTGCGTGACCGGGATGGACGCGCTGCCCGTACTGCACTACCAGCAGTTGCTGCTGGGCGGCGAGATCCGGGTGGCGCCCTACGCGACCTTCGGAACCCCCGAGCTCGCCGACCTCGTCGTGGACGGCCTGCGCGACCGGCAGGCGGTCCTGATGGCCAACCACGGCTCGGTGACGGTGGGATCCTCCCTCGACAAGGCCCTCGACAACGCGCTGTTGCTGGAGTGGCTGGCGGCCCTGCACGTCCGCGCGAGTGGGGTGGGCACACCACGACCCCTCACCGAGGCGCAGCAACACGACGCGGTCGTCCAGGCGATCACCCTCGAGTACGGAACCACCAAGGAGAGCCCGCAATGACCGACATCTCATCCATGACGATCGCGACGGTCGGAGTGCACGTCCTCGACGTCCACGCGATCGGGATCGAGTCCATCCCGGAGGGCTCCGCCGGGGCCCTCGTGGACACCATCGCCTTCTCACCGGCCGGGACCGCGGGGGGCACCGCGGTGGTGCTCAGCCGCCTCGGGGCCGGGGTCCGCAGCATCGGTGCGGTCGGCGCCGACTCGATCGGGCGCACCCTGATGACCCTGTTGAGCGGGGAGGGGGTCGACACCAGCCGCCTGGTGACCAAGGCGGACGCACAGACGTCCGCCTCGGTGATCCCCGTGCGCCCCAACGGGGACCGGCCGGCGTGGCACTGCATCGGCGCGAACGGCGTGTTCACCCTGGACGGCATCGACGACGACGCGCTCGAGGGGCTCACTCATCTGCACCTGGGTGGGCCGGAGTTCCTGGGCGGCCCGGCGGCCGGCGAGCTGCTCGCCCGTGCCCGTGAGAAGGGGATCACCACGTCGGTCGACGTCCTGGCCGACGGCGACCCCGGGATGCTCGAGTGGATCGCGGACGCGCTACCGCACGTGGACTACCTGCTGCCCAACGACGACCAGGTCCGCGGCTTCACCGGCGCCGACATGCTGGCCGAGGGGGCGCGCATGCTGATCGAGCGCGGGGTCACGTGCGTGGCCCTCACCGCGGGCGCCGACGGCGCGCTCGTCGTGACACCGGACGAGACCATCGCGGTACCCGCCTTCGCGATCGACGTCGTCGACACCACCGGCTGCGGGGACTCGTTCTCCGCCGGGTTCCTGGTGGGGCGTCATCTCGGTCGCGACCTGCGGGACTCCGCCGTCCTCGGCTGCGCGGTCGCGGCCCAGGTGGCCCGGGGGCTCGGGACCACCGCCGGCAGCTACGACCTCGATTCGGTGGTCGAGTTCGCCCGATCGGCTCCGACCGGCTGACCGCGAGGGCCGGCCTCGAGGGGATCGCCACAACCACGACGGGCCGGCTCCCCACCGCATCGACGCGGTGGGGAGCCGGCACGTCGGGCTCGGCTGCGTGGCCTGAGTAGGCCTGAGTCAGGTCAGGCGACGCCCGTGCCCTCGTCGGCCGCGGGGGAGGTGTTGGTGCCACCGTCGTTGATCTCGAAGCGGGTCCACTTACCGTCCATGTCGACCTCCATGGCGTAACCGAGAGCATCGTCGGGGACCTCGACCGTCTTGAACCAGTCGTAGGCCTTGGTGTCGTCGGCGAACTCCTTCTCATCGATGACGTTCTGCTCGGGGTCGATCACGCGGTAACGGGGCATGCCCACTCCTTCGGTTCGGGTGACGTGTGTCGTGTCCGCATTCTGGGGGATCGAGCGCCCACTCGCATCCGGTCGCCGGGGGCGTACGGTCGGGAGTCCAGACGACCAGGGAGGCATCCGTGACCACCGATCCGACAGTTCAGTCCTCTGACCAGCCCGGGCATTCCGTACTCGTCGACCCGACGACCAAGTACCAGATCGAGGTGCCGGTCCAGCAGCAACCGGTTCCGGGGTTGGCCTCCGAGATGGACCCTCCCGCCGACCACGGGGAGGACACCTACGTGGGTCACGGCCGGCTCACCGGGCGGCGTGCACTGATCACCGGCGGTGACTCCGGGATCGGCCGCGCCGTGGCCATCGCCTACGCACGCGAGGGCGCCGACGTGGCGATCGGCTACCTGCCCTCTGAGCAGTCCGACGCCGACGACGTGGCCGCTCTCGTGCGCGCGGCCGGCCGGACCTGCGTCCTGCTCCCCGGCGACGTCGGTGACGAGGCCGTCGCGCGCGGGATCGTCCGCGACGCCGTCGCGGGGCTCGGCGGTCTGGACGTGCTCGTGCTCAACGCCGCCCGGCAGACCTTCGTCGAGCACCTGGAGGACCTGTCCTCCGAGCAGTGGGCCGAGACGATGAACGTCAACATCTCGGCGCCGTTCTGGATGATGCAGGAGGCGCTCGCCCACCTGCAGCCCGGATCGAGCGTGATCTTCACGTCCTCGGTGCAGGCGTACACCCCGTCACCGGGGCTCGTGGACTACGCCACCTCGC
>NZ_JAALEF010000384.1:0-3892 GCF_014145245.1 Dietzia sp. B44
GGTCCAGGCCACGAATCCGCCCTCGCCCTGCCCCACGATCACCGCCGAGGTGTGGCCGAGAGCGCGGATGAGGTGCGTGATGTCGGCGGCCAGCGTCCACCCGTCGTAGCCGCGCGGTGGTTTGTCGGAGTCCCCGTGGCCGCGGAGGTCCGCCGCGACGGCGTGGAAACCGGCCTCGGCCAGCGCGACGACGGGCGCCCGCATGGTCCACCAGATGCCGCCCAGGCCGTGGATCATCAGCACCAGCGGTGGCAGTTCACCGGGGACGGTGTCGGGCGGGAGAGCCTCGGCGACGTGCAGGCGGATGCCGTTGGCCGAGACGTCACGATGCCGCCACGACCCGTCGATCCTGACGATCGACGGGTCGGGCGGCCGGTGTGCTGGCGTCTTCAGCTGCGCGTGGCGGGCTGGGGCGTCTCGGTGACCCGGACCGTCCCGGGCCGCGGCTCGGCGCCCGTGGGCATGGCCAGCTTGAGGTCGGACACCGAGTCGATGGTGCGCTGGGGCTTACGGATCTTCTTGATCTTGCGGTAACCCAGCAGCCCGCACACCGCCGCCAGCAGCACCAGCACCACGAAGACGATGAGGAACCCGATCCAGTCCCACGACTTGGTACCGAACCACAGCGAGATGAGCTTCGCCCACATGAAGACGAACGGGAAGAAGGACATGAGGAGCAGCACGAGCGCCGCGACGAAGAAGCCCGACCCGGTGGCCGCCTTCTTGACCTGCTCGGTGACCTCGGTCTTCGCGAGCTCGATCTCCGCGCGGACGAGAGTGGACACCTGCGTCGTGGCGTTCTTGACCAGGGTCCCGATGCTGGCGTCGCCCCGACCGATCGAATCCGCGTCGTGCAGAGGGATCGATGCCTCGGTCGGCGAGTGGGTTCCCTGGGCGTGGCTCACGGTTGTTCCTCCATTGTCAGGCGACGGATGCACCGTCGTCCATCGTGCCACGACACGTGGCTGCCTTCACCCGCTACCCGGTCAGCCGCGCGTGCCCTTCTCCCTGATCTGCTCCATGATGGTCGGATCCGACAGCGTCGAGGTGTCCCCGCCGTCGCGGCCCTCGGCCATGTCCTTGAGCAGGCGCCGCATGATCTTCCCGGACCGCGTCTTGGGCAGCTCGGGCACGATCGTGATGTCGCGCGGCTTGGCGATCGGGGAGATCTCCCGCGACACCTCGGCCCGCAGCTCGTCGATGAGCTTCTGCCGGTCCTCCTCGGCGTCGACGTTGCCGCGCAGGATCACGTAGGCGACGATCGCCTGACCGGTGGTCTCGTCGTTGGCGCCGACCACCGCCGCCTCGGCGACCGCGCGGTGACCCACGAGGGCGGACTCGACCTCCGAGGTGGAGATGCGGTGACCGGAGATGTTCATGACGTCGTCGACGCGGCCCAGCACCCACAGCGCGCCGTCGGCGTCCCACTTGGCGCCGTCACCGGCGAAGTAGTACCCCTCCTCGGCGAACCGGGACCAGTAGGTGTCGCGGTAGCGCTCCATGTCGCCCCAGATGCCGCGGAGCATGGACGGCCACGGCTCGGTGAGCACCAGGAAGCCCTGCTCCTCCGCGCCGACCTCCTTGGCGTCGCTGTCCACGATGGCCACGTCGATTCCGGGCAGCGGCCGCATGGCCGAACCGGGCTTGGTCTCGGTCACGCCCGGCAGCGGGGAGATCATGATCGCGCCGGTCTCGGTCTGCCACCACGTGTCCACGATGGGTGCCTTGCCGCCGCCGAGGTTGTCGCGGTACCAGCGCCACGCCTCCGGGTTGATCGGCTCACCGACGGAGCCGAGCAGGCGGATCGAGGACAGGTCGTGGGCGGCCGGGATCTCGGCGCCCCACTTCATGAAGGTCCGCACGAGGGTCGGCGCCGAGTAGTAGATGGTGACGCCGTACTTCTCGATGATCTGGAAGTGGCGGTGCTCGTCCGGCGAGTTGGGGGTGCCCTCGTAGACGATGCACTCGGCACCGTTCGAGAGCGGGGCGTACACGCCGTACGTGTGGCCGGTGACCCAGCCGACGTCCGCGGTGCACCAGTAGACGTCCTGGCCGGCCTTGTGGTCGAACACGTTGTGGTGGGTGTAGGACGCCTGGGTGAGGTAGCCGCCGGAGGTGTGGACGATGCCCTTGGGCTTGCCCGTGGTCCCGGAGGTGTAGAGCAGGAACAGCGGGTGCTCGGAGTCGAAGGCCTCCGGCGTGTGCTCGGTGGACTGCTGCGGGACCACCTCGTCCCACCAGACGTCCCGGCCCTCCGTCCACTCGACGTCCAGGCCGGTGCGGCGCACGACGAGGACGTTCTGCACGGACTTCGCGTGCCCGTCGACGCCCTCGAGATTCCCGGCCAGCGCGTCGTCGACGCCGGCCTTCAGCGGCGCCGGCTTGCCACGACGGAACTGTCCGTCAGCGGTGATCACGAGCTTGGCCTCGGCGTCGTCGATACGGGAGCGCAGGGCGGCGGGCGAGAAGCCGGCGAACACGACGGAGTGGGTCAGGCCGAGGCGTGCGCAGGCCAGCATGGCGATGTAGACCTCGGGCAGCAGCGGCATGTAGATGGCCACCCGGTCGCCGGCGACCAGCCCGAGGGAGCTGAGGTAGTTGGCCGCGCGGCTGACCTCGTCCTTGAGTTCGGCGTAGGTGATGTCCCGCGCGTCGTCCTCGGGCTCGCCGATCCAGTGGATGGCCACCCGGTCGCCGTTGCCGGCCTCGACGTGGCGGTCCACGCAGTTGTGGGCCACGTTGAGCGTGCCGCCCACGAACCACTTGGCGACCGGGGCGTCGGACCAGTCGAGGACCTCGGACCACTCGGTCGACCAGTCCAGGCGCCGTGCCTGCTCGTCCCAGAACGCGAGTCGGTCGGAGGCTGCGACGTCGTAGAGGTCGGCCTGCGCGTTGGCCTGTGCGGTGAAGTCGGGGTCGGGGGCGTAGGTCTGGGTGTGGTCGTGATCGGTCATCAGCGGCTCTCTCTCGGAATATGTGTTCACGGCGGCCGGAGTCGACACGGCGGAAACGACCGGACCGGTTTCTGTGAGCGTAGTCACATACCTGGTGCCGTGTTTCGCAACACACCCGATAGGGGGACGCGGGGGGAGGCGGGGTCAGGACCTCGGCTCGCGGCCTGCGGATTCGCCGGTCTCCCCGCCCTCCGCAGGGGTGGCGCCGGCACTCTTCGGGGTCTCGGCCCTCGCGTTGTCGGGGCCGTCGCCCACCGCGGTGGCGGGTGACGTCGTCGTCGCAGTCTTCCCCGCGCCCTTCGGCGCCTCGCCCGGCGACGTCCCGACGGTCCCGGGCGCCGTCTTCCCGGGCGCGGTCTTCCCGGGCGACTTCTCTCCGGCGGGCTTCTCCCCGGCCGGCTTCGTGCCCGGGGTCCCCGTCTTCTCCGGGGCCTCGAGCCCGTAGTACTCCAGGAGCTTGACCTCCTGTTCCGGTGTCAGGGCGTCTTCGGTGTGATCGGGGCGCGGGGAGTCCCGGATGACGGCACGGGTGTGGTCCACGTGCAGCTCGTCGTCGAGGAGCCGCGCTCCATGGAGGGGGACGATGGCGTCCGAGGAGAAGATGCCGGTCGAGACGGTCGCGAAGGTGATCTTGCCGCTGGCGTCGTCCACGTACACCTGGCGGACCGCGCCGATCTTGGTCCCAGTCGAATCGAATGCCGTCGCGTCCAGCAGTGCGTCGAGTTGGTCCTTGAGGGTCACGGGATCTCCGGGGGGTCGAGGTGGGGGGCGGGGCCGGGGAGCACCCTGAGGTACTGCTGATTACACCAGCTAGACAGCGGTTGAGCCGGGTCTTGGCCGCCTGTGTCGGCGGATTGCGGTGCGCGGGGCGGCGGTCGCCCACGGGTCGGTAACCTCGTCCGGGTGAACACTCGCGCCCAGGACCCCCTCGCCCCGCT
>NZ_JAALEF010000385.1:0-1909 GCF_014145245.1 Dietzia sp. B44
CTCCGCGAGCGCGTCCTCGAGGGACTCGTGCACGATCGCGGGCGTCGCGCGGGAGTCGTCCACCGCCGGGGCGCCGTCGCGTGGCTGGGCCTGGACGGCGATCGGAGCCGCGACCACGACCACGGCGACGAGGGCGCCGATACTCCAGGTGCGGCGGCGGGGGAGGTGGCGCATGGGGTCACTGTTCCTATCGGGACGGGAAGGGAACCGGCCGGGTCCGTGACCGTAGATCGTATGGCCGGATCCACGTCCGCGGGGAATTTCGCCCGGGGTGGTCCGCCGCGGGTCCGGGCGCGGCCTGGATCGGTGGTGGAAGCGGACAGACGCTAGGCTGCGGCACGGCGGCGACGCGGTTCCGGCCGTGACACCGGCCTGCGGAACCTCGGTCCGAGGTGTCGCCCGAGGCGGGTGGTCCGCGTACACGTAGTCCCCAGCCCTCACGCCGCAGCCCTCATATCGCCCCCAGACCGCAGCCCCTGACCGGAGGTCCCATGTCCGACGCCGACGCCGCACTGCACGATGCGCTCGAGTCCGTGGTGGCCCGCAACCCCGGGCAGAAGCTCTTCCGGCAGGCCGTGCACGAGGTGCTCGAGTCGCTCGCCCCCGTGGTCGCGCAGCATCCCGAGTACGTCGAGGGCGGGATCCTCAAGCGGATCGTCGAACCCGAACGAGTGGTGTCCTTCCGCGTGCCGTGGGTCGACGACTCGGGAGTGATCCAGGTCCAGCGCGGCTTCCGGGTCCAGTTCAGCTCCGACCTGGGTCCGTACAAGGGTGGTCTGCGGTTCCACCGGTCCGTCGACGAGGACACCCTCAAGTTCCTCGGCTTCGAGCAGGTCTTCAAGAACGCGCTCACGGGCCTGGGGCTGGGAGGTGGCAAGGGCGGCTCCGACTTCGACCCCCACGGTAGGACCGACGGCGAGGTGATGCGCTTCTGCCAGTCGTTCATGGCCGAACTCGCCCATCACATCGGGGCGGACCTGGACGTGCCCGCCGGGGACATCGGCGTGGGCGGCCGCGAGATCGGCTACCTGTACGGCCAGTATCGGAAGATCACGGGCCGGAACGAGGCGGGGGTGATCACCGGCAAGGGGATCGGCTACGGCGGGTCCTGGGCGAGGACCGAGGCCACGGGCTACGGGCTCGTCTACTACGTCCGCGAGATGCTCCGCGAGACCGACTTCAGCCTCGACGGCTCCCGCGTTGTCGTCTCCGGGTCCGGGAACGTGGCCCTCTACGCGGCCAGGAAAGCCACGCAACTCGGAGCCACCGTCGTGGCCTGCTCCGACAGCTCCGGGTACGTGGTCGACGAGAGGGGCCTCGACCTGGACCTGCTCGCCGACGTCAAGGACGTCCGACGCGAGCGGCTCTCGGTCTACGCCGAGGAGCGGGGTGACTGCGAGTTCGTCGAGGGGCGTTCGGTGTGGGAGGTGAAGTGCGACATCGCACTGCCCTGCGCGACGCAGAACGAGCTCGACGGCGACGCCGCGCGGACCCTGGCGGGCAACGGGTGCCGCCTGGTGGCTGAGGGGGCCAACATGCCGTGCACCGAGGAGGCCGTCGAGGTGATCCGCGAGAAGGGCATCCTGTTCGGACCCGCCAAGGCCGCGAACGCGGGCGGTGTGGCCACCAGCGGGTTGGAGATGCGCCAGAACGCCGGTCGGCTGCAGTGGGACTTCGAGCGCGTCGACTCCGAGCTCGACCGCATCATGACCAACATCTATGCCACCACGGCCGCGACCGCCGAGGAGTACGGGATGCCCGGCGACCTGGCGGCCGGGGCCAACATCGCCGGCTTCCGCCGCGTCGCGGACGCGATGCTCGCGCAGGGCGTCATCTAGCTCAGGTCGTCCGTTCCCCAGTCGGGAAGAGCGTTCCGCACGCATCGCCCGAGAGGCGGGTGTGCGGAACG
>NZ_JAALEF010000386.1:0-1553 GCF_014145245.1 Dietzia sp. B44
GGCGCGGACGCCGGGCGGGAGCAGCCCGGGGACCCCGGCGGGGACGACGAAGCCGTGGAGGAACAGGTCGGCCACGACCCTGCGCACGGGTTCCGCCAGCTCACCGGGGTCACGACCGGCCCCCGCGGCGGCGAGGACGACGAGATCCTCCAGGGGGAGCGCACCCATACGCGCCCCTCGGAGGACCGTCGCGGTCAGCGGGTCGATCTCGTGGCGCCAGCGTGCACCGGTGACGCGCTCGACCACCACCGACCCGGCCGGTGCAGAGGCCCCGGACGTCTCGTCCCCCGCGTCACCGGCGTCCGGTGCCAGACTCTCCGAGACGTGCAGGTGGACGTCGGGGGAGACGGTGAACACCGTCGCGTCCAGCGCCCGCTCCTGCCCGCCCTGTCGGTCCGCGGCCGCCCGCAACCACGCCATGCGCGCGAAGTAGGCCTCGGCCTCGTCCCCGAGCCCCTCGTCGAAGGGGTGGGTGAGGTCCTCGCAGAGCACCGACGACGCGCCGTCGATCCGCCTGAGGAAGACGTACCCGAACCCGACCCCGTCGACGCCCCGGTCCTCGAAGTGGTCGAGCCAGGCGTCCGCGGCGAGGGCTGTGGACTCGTCCCTCGGGTCCATGCCCTCGTCCGTGAGCCATGTCCAGACGTAGAGCTCCGGGTCCGAGGTGTCGCGACGGAGCACCCAGGCCTCCACCCCGTCGGAGGGGACCCACGACGCCACGTGGGTCCGCCAGTCGGTGTCCTGGCGCTCCACCCAGGAGGCCAGGATGACCGCGGTGCCGTCCCGGGTCAGGTGTTCGTGAGCCCCGGACACGACCGTCCGGCTCGCCCCGTCGAGGGCGAGCCCCGACTCGCGGTACGAATGGCCGGGCTCGGAGGGGCCCACCACGAACGGTGGGTTGGCGACGACCCGGTCGAAACGACGATGGGCGACGGGTTCGAACCAGGGACCGACGAGCAGTTCCCCGTCCAACCCGTTGATGGCCAGCGTGGCGGACGCCAGGTCCAGGCATCTGGGGGTGATATCCGTACCCGTCGCCGTCCTCGCGGTCCCGAGGGCGTGCACGAGCTGGATGCCGCAGCCGGTGCCGAGGTCGAGGACGGAGTCCACGTGCGAGGTGGGTGTGATCCGGAGGAGGGACAGCGTGGCCTGCCCGACCCCGAGGACGTGGTCTGGCCTCGTGGTGGCGTGGGCCATCGACCCGTCGACGTCGGCGAAGACCCAGCGTGTGCCGTGACCGGTGTCCACGGGCCGGAGGTCGAGGAGCGCCCGGAGGGTCGCCTCCGGCGTGGTCTGACGGGTCCACAGTCCGGCGTCGATCCCGTCGGCTACGGGTACCCCGGGCAGGGCCGCCACGACCTCGCCCTCGGGGACCGCGTCACCCAGGATGAACAGCCGGACCAGGGTCCCGACCGGCCCGGCGGAGCGGGCGTGCCTGCGGACGGACGCCGGGTCCGAACGGGCGAGCGCCGAGACCGCCTCCGGCCCCAGCGCGTCCTCCAGTCCGGGCACAGTGAAGTGGCACCCGCGGAACGACTCCGCCAGTGCGGGGG
>NZ_JAALEF010000387.1:0-2493 GCF_014145245.1 Dietzia sp. B44
GACCGCGACCCGCAGGCCCGCCGCACCGGTCCCGCGCGGGTCGGTGATCGGGTCGATCAACCGGGCCGACCACCCCGCCAGGGCCTGGACGGCCACTCCCACGCCCACGCCGACGGCGGCCGCCACGAGGACCGCCAGGAGCACCCCGATCCGGCGCGGGTCGTTGTAGTAGATGCTGCCGATCCCGCGCAGTGCGCCGCCGGTCCAGTTACCGAACGTGCTCATGGAGTTGACGCACACCACCAGCACCCCGCCCCAGAGCAGGAGCGGCCACAGCACGAGGCGGCGGAGCATGACGATCACCCCCACCACCGCGAGGGCCAGCAGCACCCAGCGCACTCCCCAGTCCTGCACGTGTCGCACCTGTAGCGCCACGGCCCGGCCCCAGACGGCCGCCCGGTCGGCGTTGATCTCGAACTCGAAGGCCGAGATCTCGTCCGCGTCCTCGGAGACGGTGAGGACCTGGGGCAGCAGCGTGAGCACGCCCGCCAGGCCGATCCCGGCCAGGACGACGAAGTCCCGCAACCGGCCCCGGACCGGGCGCCACAGCCCCTCGAACAGCCACCAGAACAGCACGAACACCGCGGCGGTCACCATGGCTGACGGGTGGATGCCCCCGACGCCGACCAGGCCGAGGGCGGCGGCGGGCACAAGACGTCGGTCCGCCAGCGCGGCCACCACGACCGCGGCCACCAGGCCCGCCAGCCCGTTGGCCACGCCGGAGGGGGTCGCTGCCACCATCACCTCGACGAACGGCAACCCGGGGAACAGCGGGGTGGCCATGGCCGCGACCGCGGCCGAGGTGGCGGCGGCCGGTCGGGAGAAGCGCCGGTGGGTGATGAGCCAGGCGAGTGCGGCCACACCGAGCGGGAACGCCAGCGCCATGGCGCCGATCTGCACCAGGTTGTAGGTCTCGACCGCCCCGATGCCGCGCAGCCCCATGACCAGGGCGGCGATCGCGTGCCAGGTGCTCGGGTAGTAGAGGGTGGCCCCGTTCTCCGGGTACCGGAGCTCGCCCGCCTGGTCCGGGGACGCCAGTCCCGTGTCGTGGATGAACCGGATGTAGTTGGCGTGCCAGTGGGCGTCCCAGCCCTGGAAGACGTTGGCGGTGCCGCCCGGCGTGGCCGAGAGCTCGGTGAGGATCATCTGCCCGATCAGCCACGCGCTCACCGGGATCGACGCGGCCGGGAGCAGCCACCACCACGAGCGGCGGGCACGCGGCGTGTCACCCACCCGCCCCCTACGGCGCCGCCGGATCCACAGCGTCCCGGAGATGAGCAACCCCACCAGCCCGACGATCACCGCGGTGACCGCCGTGGCCACCGCATACGCGCCCAGGGACCACGGCACACCCGTCCGGCCGTACGCGTAGGTGGCGATCGTGACGATCCCCGCGGACACGGGGATCGACGTGCCCACCGCCAACCGGAGCGGGAGCCGTGCGGCCAGTCCCACGATCAGCCCGGGGACCACGAGGAGCGCGGTGAGGGTCAGCATGACCATCGCGATGTCGATGACCTGCCTCCGTCCCTGTCGTACTCATCCGATCCGACCATTATGGGCCACCCGCCCCGCGGCCCTCAGCGCGGCACGAGGACTCCGACCGGTCCGCTGCCGATGCACAACTCCCCAAGGCCCCCTTCGGGAGTGAAGGTGACCCCGGTACCGGACCCCTCGACGCGTACGAACACCGTTCCCAGACCCGCCGACACCGGCACCGTCACCTCGGCGCCCTCGTCGAGGCGGACATCCACCTCGCCGTCCGCGTCGGCGAAGAGATTGAGCTGGACGAGCCAGTCCCGGTCGATCAGGGGGCCGTCGAGCGGGATCCGGGCACCGCCCCCGGAGACCCGGTATCCGCAGCCGGGCTCGGGCCCCTGGGGGATCGTCCGGAGCGCCGCGACCTCGGCCGGATGAAGGGTGCCGAGGGCGTCGATCACGACCGGATCAGTGGTCCACCCGGTCACCGGCGGGATCCCGGGAACACCCGCGAGCAACGACGAGAGCCGGTGTGACGGTGCGGTGACCGGGAGGAGGACCTCGAGCGGGAGATCCTGGTCGAGCAGCGGGGCGCTCCGATCATGCAGCGTCTCGAGCAGGGGGAGGGCGTAGTCGCGGGAGGGCTGTTCGGACCACGTCGTCCGATAGGTCAGGGTCGAGACCGCTGAGGAGGCGAGCAGCGCGATGAGCACCACCACGCCCGCCGGCACCGACCTGCGCCCGGCCGTGGAGGTACCCCGTCGTGGCGCCGACAACGCCAGCGCCGCGGCGGCGCCCAGGACCAGCGGGAATTCGGGGTGGTACCGGAGGGTCTGGACGATCTCCGCCGCGGTGTCCGGGCCCGCCCGCCCCACCGCGACCAGCACCACGGAGAGCAGCGGGTACAGCGCGACCGCAGCCCAGACCGCCCCGGTGCGCCGACGGGTGGCGAGAGACCACGCCAGCACCCCGGCACACGCCAGGACACCGAGGAGCACGACGGAGACCGGCGGA
>NZ_JAALEF010000388.1:0-2054 GCF_014145245.1 Dietzia sp. B44
CCGTGCCCGTGAGCAACAGCAGCGCGGCGGTGGCGTAGGTGTCGATCACGCCGACGTCGAGGGCCCTCGCGAGCGCCGACCCCCCCTCGGTCTTGCGCCGGACCAGGATCAGCGCATCGCTGAGCAGGAACACCGGTCCCGCCACGGCCAACACCGAGGCCCCGGGCCCGGACCGACGATCCACCGAGGTGGCCAGCGCCGACAGGGCCGCCAGCAGTCCTCCGTACGCGGCCAGCGGCGCGTTGGCCCGATCCTCGGACAGCAGGATCGCACCGGCGGCGCCGGCCACCACCCCGTGGACCGCCGACTGGACCGGCTTGAACCTCAGACCAGACCGGAGCATTAGCCCGCCGAGCGCGAGATGCCCCACCCCGAACGCCGCCGCGCCCGAAACCAGTCGCGCCTTCGACCGGCTCGCATGCCCTCCGCCGAGCATGAGGATCACGTCGCCGGTGGTGTACGCAGCGCCGGTGACCGAGAGCAGTGCGGTGTCGACCGGCCCGAGGCTGCCGTCGCGCAGCCCCCCATCACGCAGCGCGACGGTCAACGCGGCCGGGACGATGAGCGGCTTGCAGATCTTCTCCAGCGGGCCGAACCCGGTCGCCTTGGCGACCTCCGTGCCCGCGGCAACGGCGAGGAACGCGGGCCCCTCCGGGCGGGAGGTGTCCATGAGCGAGAGCACCCGCTCCCGCAGCGCCTGAGTGAGGACGGTGGGGAAAGCCCTCGCCGCCGTCCTGTCGGTCGTCGTGCGTCGTGTCGTCATCCACGTGGTGGTCATGTCACTCCAGTCCCAGGTCGGTCAGGCCGAGCAGTGCGCGGTAGTCCACGCCCTCGGCCCGGATCACGTCACCGGCGCCGGTGGCGCGGTCGACGACGGTCGCCACTCCCACCACCTCGGCGCCGGCCTCGCGTAGGGCGGCGACTGCGGTGAGCGGGGAGTTTCCGGTGGTCGTGGTGTCCTCGACGACGAGGACCCGCTTCCCCACGATGTCCGGCCCTTCGATCCGGCGTTGCATCCCATGCTTCTTGGCCTCCTTGCGGACGACGAAGGCGTCGATCGGCCGCCCCGGCGCGTGCATGATCGCCGTGGCGACCGGATCAGCACCGAGGGTCAGCCCGCCGACCGCGTCGAACTCCCAGTCGTCGGTCAGTTCACGCAGCAACCGGCCGATCAGCGGCGACGCCTCGTGGTGCAGGGTTGCTCGGCGCAGGTCCACGTAGTAGTCGGCCTCGCGGCCCGAGGAGAGGGTGACGCGGCCGTGGACGACGGCGAGTTCGGCGACCAGCTCGGCGAGCCTTCGGCGCGCATCGGGATCGACATCGGTGGCGGCGGTCATGCGGCTCCCCTCGGTGGTGGCGGTCTCACGGATTCCCGGACCTGGCCAGCTGATCGGACCGATCCGAATCGGCCGACAGGTGCCAGCAGGTGCCGGCCGGTGCCGGTCCCGTCGTCCATGACTCTAGACGGGTCCTCCGACAGCAGTGGACGGGTCGGTCGCGAGGTGCGACCGACCCGTCTATCTCCACCAGTCTCAGCCGGCTCCGATCTCCTCCCCTTCGCCCTCGCCGTTCTGGTCATCATCGTCCGGGCGGAGTTCGGCGCCACACTCGTGGACTTCCGCCAGTGGAACGGGACTGACCCGATGCCGGCCACCGTGACCGTCACCGGCACCAACCCTTCTCTCGACCCGCCGATCGTTCCCAGCACCGGGAGCCTGGGAGCGCTCACAGGCAGTCTCGGTTCACTCACCGGTAGCTGACTTACCCCGCACAACCGAGAGGACCCGCCCGCGCTGGATGCGCGGACGGGTCCTCTCGTTGCGGTAGGTCAGTCCCGGATATCCGGCGGCAGCTGGATGCGGGTGGTCTGCTCGACGTCCGGTTCCACGCCCGGGCGCTCACGACCGGAGCCCGTGCCGGTCGAGGCCGCCGCCGATGGCTCCGCGTCCGCAGCCTGCTCAGCCTCCGGCTCCACACGCCGGTGCTTGCCACTGCCGGCCCGCGGGGGCGCGGGTGTCACCTCGGGCCGAAGCCACACGGGGGTCTGGTCGTCC
>NZ_JAALEF010000034.1:0-7345 GCF_014145245.1 Dietzia sp. B44
ATCCATCACGACAGACAGTACCGCCGACGAGAGGACGTGGACGTGCCGGGAGCGTTCTACCACCAGGTCGCCGAGGGCCGATTCGAGTCCTCACCGTTGACGGCCGGTCCGTGGTCACCGGACTCACAGCACGCCGGCCCGCCCAGCGCGCTGCTGGTGCGGGCCATGGAGCGGTTCGAGCGGCGGCCCGGGGTGCGGCTGTCCCGGGTCTCGGTCGACGTCCTCGGCCCGGTGCCCGTGGCGGACCTGGAGATCGAGGTGCGCACCGTCCGGCCCGGCCGCAGCGTGGAGCTGCTCGAGGCCACCGCCTCCGCAGGCGGGCGGCCCGCCCTGGTGGCCCGCGGATGGCGGATGCGGTCGACTCCGGAGGACTTCCCGGTGCACGGCGACCACACCGGTCCCGAGGTGCCGAACGCCCCGCGCGAACGGGGGGCGATGATGTCCTTCGCGTACGCGGACGGATACCTGTCCGTGGTGGACTTCTCGTTCGACCACGGCGACGGGGACGCCCTGGGGCCGGCCCGCGCGTGGGGTCGGAGCCGGCTCGACCTGCTCGAGGGCGAATCGATGACCGGGTGGCAGCACACGATCCTGGTGGCGGACTCGGCGAGCGGGATCTCCCTGGCCACCGACCCGCTCACTCATCCGGCGGTCAACTGCGACCTGGTGGTCTCGCTGCACCGGGAACCGGAACCGGGGTGGGTGCATCTGGACTCCGAGACGGTGGGCGGCCCCGGTCGCGGCGTCATCACCGACACGCTCCTGTCCGACGACCGGGGACGGATCGGCCGCAGCGTCCAGAACCTGTACGGGCGCAGGGCCGGATGAGAGCATGGCCGCGTGAGGTCGCGGTCGGGGTGACGGGCGGATCCGGGCCGAGCGGAGACCCAGGTCACCGGACTCGTCCCGCGTGTCGCACCGCAGGTAGAGTGGCTGGTCGGCCCGATTCCCCCCGAGAGCAGACGAGGTACCCGCGCACGTGATCACCATCGACGACCTGGAGGTGCGCGCCGGCGTGCGCACCCTGCTCCACATGGACGGGTCCTCGTTGCGGGTCCAGCCGGGCGACCGGATCGGTCTGGTGGGCAGGAACGGTGCTGGTAAGACGACGACGATGAGGATCCTCGCCGGCGAGGGTGAGCCGTACGCGGGGACAGTCGTCTCGACCAGCGACGTGGGGTACCTGCCGCAGGATCCCCGCGAGGGCAACATGGATCAGCTCGCGCGCAGCCGGGTCCTGTCGGCCCGCGGGCTGGATGTGCTGATGGTCCAGATGACCGAAGCGCAGGACGAGATGGTCGCCGCCCCGGACGACGCGGCGATGGACAAGGCCGTGCGGAAGTACGGCCGGCTCGAGGACGAGTTCTCCGCGCGGGGTGGGTACGAGGCCGAGAGCGAGGCCGCCCGCATCTGCAACAGCCTCGGACTCGAGGAGCGGATCCTCACCCAGAACCTCGGCACGCTGTCGGGCGGTCAGCGCCGACGGGTGGAGTTGGCGCGGATCCTGTTCGCCGCCTCGGACGGGGCCGGCAAGTCCCAGACCATGTTGCTGCTGGACGAGCCCACCAACCACCTCGACGCCGACTCGATCACCTGGCTGCGCTCGTTCCTCGAGAAGCACGAGGGCGGGTTGATCATCATCTCCCACGACGTCGAGCTGCTCGAGGCCGTGGTCAACCGGGTGTGGTTCCTCGACGCCGTGCGCGGGGAGATCGACGCCTACAACATGGGGTGGCAGAAGTACCTCGACGCCCGCGCCACCGATGAGGCCCGGCGCCGCCGCGAGCGCGCGAACGCCGAGAAGAAGGCCTCCGCCCTCAAGACGCAGGCCGCCAAGCTGGGTGCCAAGGCGACCAAGGCCGCCTCGGCCAAGCAGATGATCCGTCGCGCCGAGACCATGATGAACCAGCTCGACGCGGTGCGGGTGGCCGACAAGGTGGCGCACATCAAGTTCCCCACCCCGGCCGCGTGCGGCAAGACCCCGATGTTCGCCAAGGGCCTGACCAAGATGTACGGCTCCCTCGAGGTCTTCGCCGGGGTCGACCTGGCGATCGACAAGGGCAGCCGGGTGGTGGTGCTGGGGTACAACGGCGCCGGCAAGACCACCCTGCTCAAGCTCCTCGCAGGGGTCGAGCGCACCGACGGTGAGGGCGGCGTCGTCTCCGGCCACGGCCTGAAGGTGGGCTACTTCGCCCAGGAGCACGACACCCTCGACATGGACGCCAGCGTGTGGGAGAACATCCGCCACGCCGCGCCGGACGCGGGGGAGCAGGAGCTGCGCAGCCTGCTGGGGGCGTTCATGTTCACCGGCCCCCAACTCGAGCAGCCGACAGGCACGCTCTCCGGCGGTGAGCGCACGCGTCTGGCGCTGGCCGGGCTGGTGTCCTCGGCGGCCAACGTGCTGCTGCTCGACGAGCCCACCAACAACCTCGACCCGATCTCACGAGAGCAGGTTCTCGACGCTCTACGGACGTACGAGGGTGCGGTCGTCCTGGTCACCCACGACCCCGGCGCCGTCGAGGCGCTCGAGCCGGAGCGGGTCATCATCCTGCCGGACGGCACGGAGGACCTGTGGAACCAGGAGTACATGGAGATCGTCGAACTCGCGTAACCGAGCGAAGCGAGGGCACGCGACGTTCGCGCATCTTCCCGTCGAACTCGCGTGAGCCTGCGACCGCGACGTCGGAGTGAATGAGGGTGGCTTTATGGTAATCGACCAGGCTGGCATATGGGCGAATATTATTGGAGGCTCAATCGCTGGCCTTGTGTCAGGACTATTGATCTCAACAACCCTATGGGCGATTAGCCACTTCTCAAGACCGAAGTTTGAGTACTTCGATGTCGGCAACGGACTCGGGCACTTCTACTACAATCGGTATCGACCAATCATCGTTGGTGGCAGCTTTGTATTGGGACACGGTTCGGCTCTCATCGAACGGAGCGCCCGAGGCGGGCTTGCCGGTTTTTATATGGGCCCAATGCACGACCAAGTGTTCTCCACTTCGACTTACCTGCCAGCGAACGGCGGATTATCGACCGGAGAAACCGTAGGAATATCGTACCGATATGCACCATTTCGTTACTGGTGGAGTTGCGACGCCCGACATGCCGCCTTCTTCCAAGAGTTTAACCCAGTCGATTTGTACTCGTCTCGTGCGAAAAACAGAAAAGAAGCCAGAAAAGACCCGGAATATTCCGCGATCCGGAAGTCTTCGAAGAATTGGAAGCTGGCACACGTAGTACTTAAACCGAGCGCGACTAGAACCAGTTAGATAACTGCAATCGACAAACTATCCCCCTAGGGGACAGGCCCAAAGAGATTACTGGAAAAAGAACTACACTAGCCAGATTTTTCCGCGTCGAGAAGCCCGATAATCTTCCTAAGCGTAGCCCATCCGCCGCGCGATGACCTCAATTGCCCACTCGACAGGCAACGCCTCAGAGAACTTGAGCTTGTCGATCAGGGTCGGAGGTACCGCAGGAAGCGGCCGCTCGCTCTCCGGCAGTGACTCCCAGAACTCAAGTCGCTCCGCTGCAGGCGCAGTCGGCATGCCTTCGTACAAGGTGATCGCATCAGGTTGGACGATCCCGCCTTGCGGCGCCAGTTCCTCGCCCAATGCTGACCCGAGCGCCGCCTGGTACCGACGGTTCGCGGCACTGCCCTCGTAAGTCCACCATTTCCGGACGTTGTCCGTGGTCGTCCAGACCGGGCCGTGATGACTCACCGTGTGGCGCAACCGCTCCTCGTCTACAGCGAGCGAAGCCCGAGCGCGTGCTGTGAGTCGAATCTGTTCGGGAAGTTCGCCCAGCAGTACAGCGCGCATGCCCTGCGCGACCTGCCGACCGATGTCGGCGCCCCCGAACCCGTACCGTGCTCTGCCGCCGCCCGCGGCGGGCTCCACCTGCACCCGGTGCCTGGGCCAGTTGATGTCGGTGACCTTCCAGGACCGCCCGGCAAGAAGCAGATGGATCGGCCCGTCGCCGCTAGTGAGAGCCCTCCACTCTACGGTGCCCACCTCCTGCCGGCCGGCCAGAACGGTGAACTCCCGAGGCATCGCAAAGGTGGTGAGCAGGTCCATGAAGTGGCGGCGGCCGAATACTCTCTCGGCGTCGGGCCCGAGGAACAGGGCGCCGCCGTCGACGTTGAGGTAGCCCCGCTCCACCAGGAAGTCGACGATCAGCTCGGCGGGACGCTCCAGGGTGTCCACATGCATGAGCGGTGTCGCCGCCCACCGGTCCTGCCAGCCATACCGCGGCAGCGCGCCCTCCTGCAGCATCGCGGCCATGATCTGCTGCGCTACCAGGTGCAGAGGCACCGGAGGGGGCACAACGGGCTCGACGTACCCGGAGCCCCAGGCGTGCAGCAGCCCCAGCGTCCGGAGCAGGTGCCGCGGTTCCGTGGCGATGAACAGGCAGTTGCGGACGGTGCCAGCGCGCCGTCCGGTCCGGCCGAGTCGCTGGAGGAAGCTCGACACGGTGGTCGGGGCACCGATCTGGATCATCCGGTCCAGATCCCCGATGTCGATGCCCAGCTCGAGGGTTGAAGTCGCCACGATCACGCAGTCGCGCGCTTCGGCAAAGGCCAGCTCGGACCGCCTCCGTTCCTCGGCGGAGAGCGACGAGTGCGAGAGGTACACGTCCACGTCGAAGCCCCGGAGCATCGATGCGAGCTCCTCGGCCTGCCGTCGACTGTCCACAAAAACGAGCCGCTTCTGCCCCCGGTACAGCTTGGACAGCAACACAGCGGCGGAGTCGAGAGTGTCGACTGCGTCCACGACGATGTCCGCGTCACCGGCAACAGGCCGGACCGCCTCACCCACGGCGACGCCCGGCGCGATCACCCGACCGGCCCTCCCGTCGACGCCGCCCTGCAACCACCGCAGCAGCTCCTCGGGGTTGCCGACGGTTGCGCTCATCCCGATCCGCTGCAGCGGCCGTCCGACCAGGTGCTCGAGGCGCGAGAGGACGGCGGACAGGTGCCATCCGCGATCGTCGCCGGCAAAGGCGTGCACCTCGTCGATCACCACGGTCCGTAGGTTTGCGAACAGCGTGCGGTGGTCGGTCTTGGTGGAGGCCAGCATCGCCTCGATGGATTCGGGCGTGGTGAGCAGGATGTCCGGGGGGTCGGCACGGATGGCTCTGCGGGCGCTCTCGCCGACGTCCCCGTGCCACACCTCGACGCGGCGACCCATCCACGCGGTGTAGTCGACCAGACGCACGGCGAGGTTGTTGAGCAGCGCCTTGAGCGGGGTCACGTACAGCACGGTCAGCCCGGCCCAGTCCTCGTGGGCCATGCGGGTGAGCACGGGGAAGACGGCGGCCTCGGTCTTGCCGCCGGCGGTCGGCGCGAGCAGTAGGGCGTCCTCACCGGCGATGAGCGGCCGGACGGACTCCTCCTGCAGTGGCCGCAGGCCGGGCCAGCCGAGGGAGTTGACGACGTGGTGCTGCAGTAGCGGGTGCAGGGCGGGGAAGCCCTGCGGGGCGCGGTGGTCCATCTAGAGCTCGATGGCGTCGGGGTCGTCGATGAGTGACGACGACGAGCTCGCCAACGCGGACCGTTCGCTCTGACTGAGGTCGGACGCGTCGAGCGTCGGGGTGAAGTGCTGCCGCGGGAGGAAGTCCGGGAACATCTCGACCCGATCCAGACAGTCGACGAGCATCCTCAGGTACTGACGGGGTGCGACCCCCACCTGTCCACCGAGTTTTCCCGCCACTGACTCGGCGAGCATGCGCAGATACGCGTCGTCGACGAGGGTGGTGACCCGCTGGGCTGCGGCGGGGTCGAGGCCGACCGCGTAGAGGTCACGTACGCGCGATCCCACCTCGACGAGCCGATCGAAGTCGAATGGCAGCAGCCGGATTTGTGGCTGCCGAGGGTTGTCGAATCGCGGGTCGGCGTCGAATTTCACGCCGATTCGCTGGTCGAGCGGAGGCAGTCGCTTGATGCCCTGTTGTCCTTCGAAGAAGGCGCTGGTCCCGGTGATGAGTAGGTACATCCCGGGGTAGCGACCTGAGTCGAGTTCGTCGATCCACTGCCTCAGTGCGTTGAGGGCCTTCTCGCGAACGTCGCCGCGCATGCGCTGCAGGGTCTCGACCTCATCCAGGACCAGCAGGAGCCCGCGGTGACCGGAGCCGGCGAGCACCTGGAGTAGCCCCTGAAAGAAGCCCATGGCCAGGAAGTGGTCGAGTTCGCCCTTCACCCCGGCGGCGCGCTTTGCCGACGCCGCCACGTTGCGTTGGCCCCCGAGCCAGGCAGCGAGCCCGTCGGCGACCTCGATGTCGCCGTTAAGCAAAGCCTCCCGATACCCACGCAAGGCCAGTGGGAACACGGGCGCGGCGTCAGCGACGGACCGAAGCCGCTCTTCGAGCAGCTCGGCGCCGTCTGCTCCGGAGGCGGCGGCGTCGTCTTCCACACCGAGGAGCCAGTCGTCGAGTACGGCCCGGAAAGCCTGCCGGGATACCGCAGATGTGCGCAATTCTTCGCAGGATCGCCGGTAGACGGTCTCCAGTCGGTGCAGCGGTGTTTCCAGCTCGGAGATCTGGACTTCAGCCACCGCGAAGCCTCGCTCGATGGCCTGTTGCTGCACCCAGCGTGCGAAGAACGTCTTGCCGGAGCCGTATTCACCACGGACGGCCTTGAATACCGCTGCTCCGCCGGCCACTTTGTCCAGTTCCTCCCCGATTACCGGGGCGAGTCGGTCCAGTCCCACCGCGAGTTGGTCGAGCCCTTCGGCGGGGACCGTGCCCTTGCGCAGTGCATCGATGATGGCGGTGCGGCGGGCGGGGGAGACGGTCATCTACAGTCCGAACTGTTCAAAGAGGGTCTGGGACGCCAGCACCACGTCGTTGTCCTCACGCTCGAGGACCGGCATGCCGTCGACGTTGACGACCTTCTGGATCCTCGCGATGGTGCCGTTGATCTGCAGCGGGTTGAGCCCGAGCGTGGTCCCGAGCACGGCGATAGGCATGCGGCCGTTGTTGGCGGCGATGTCGCGCAGCACGTCCGCCAACTCGCTGGGAGTGGGCTTGAGTTGGTGCGCTTTCACCCGCTCCTTGAAATACGGGGCACGGCTCAGATCCGAAAATTTGTCTGCGGGCTGCTTCGACCGGGCGGGCGCGGGTGTCGGCGAGGCAGTGGGCTCGGCCGGGACTGGGGAGTCGAACAGTGAGACCTGGTCGGCGTCCTGCGGTGCCTTGCGTCGCGTGGCGGTCTTGGCCGCGGGTCCTCGCCCAGAGTGCACGGCGGCAGCCCGTCCAGCAGCCGCTTGTCCCGGGGTCGCCTCGCCCGCAGCACCGGTCGAGGTCGCCGTCGCGATCGGCCACCACGCGGGCCACGGGTCCTGGA
>NZ_JAALEF010000389.1:0-2304 GCF_014145245.1 Dietzia sp. B44
GGCCAGGTCCAGCAGCAGCTGGTTGCGGCGCGAGGAGACGCCGTCACACAACGTCTCGATGGAGTCACCGGGCGCGATCTGCTCGGGACGGACCTTGGTGCGCAGCGCCACCAGCATGCGGGTGGCCGCGGGCGCGCCGAATTCCAGGTCGTCCGGGCGGGGTGCGCCGGGGGCGGCCTCGGCTGCCGCCGGGGTGGTGGATCGGTCCGCACCGGCCGTGCCGGGGGTGTTGACGGCCGGTGCGGGGTCTGTGGGGGCCGCCTGGTCGGCGGCCGGGGTGGTGGACTCGGTGGCGTCCACCGAGTCGTCGTCGTCGACCTCCACGCTGGGCGGCAGGGTGCCGTACAACGTCGCCGAGTCGCGCTCGACGTTGAGCACCCGGGCGCGGGGGCCGCGGTGCGTGGGCAGGTCGAGGGTCTTGGAGGCGAGGTTCGCCACGGTCGGGGCGTTCGCCACACCGACCTCGACAAAGCACTCGATGCCGAGTCCGCCGCGCTCGACGGGCGTGAAGAGCAGCTCCTGGGTCTCGATCCAGCGGACCGGGCTGGCGAACTGCCAGGCCAGCAGCTCCACCAGCAGGAGGCGGCCCAGGCGCGTCGGCGTGGCGGACCAGGAGTCCCAGTCGGCCAGGACCTCGGTAAGGGACTCGGCCGGCACGAGGTCGGCGATCTCCTGCACGAAGGACCGCTCAAGGCTGAACAGGCGCGGCACCAGGTTGGGGATGTAGCGGCCCACGAGCACCGAGATGTCGATGTCGTGCGGGATCAGCGCGTCGAGGGTGGCCCGGAAGTCCGGGACGCCGCCGCGCAGGACGGTGGAGTGGAAAGGAACGTCGATGCCGGGCACCAGGATGAAGGCGTTCTTGCCCCCGGACCGCTCGAGCTCGCGCTCGACGGCCTTCTCCAGTGCCTTGCAGCCCGCGACGGTGCCGGCGAGCGCGTACTGCGAGCCCGCCAGGTTGTAGTTGACGATCTCGATGAACTCACCTGAGTCTTCAGCCACTGCGGCCACCCAGTCCACGACCTCGTCGTCGCTGATCCCCATCTGCGACGGCCGGATCGCGGCCATCCGGTAGTCGGACCGCCCCTCGGAATCACGCGGGACGAGCTCGTGCATGGTCGCTCCGCGCTGGAAGACGATCTCCAACAGCGGCTCGAGCTCCAGCGTGCCGGAGATGGCGGCCAGGGCGTCGTACTCGCCGATCGAGTGGCCGGCGAAGTAGGCGCCGTCGATGAACAACCCGTCGGCCTCGAGCTCGGCGCGCTGCGCCACCGCGAGGCAGGCCATCGCGACCTGGGTGAACTGGGTGAGGTAGAGCACGCCGTCGGGATGCCGGTGGACGGTGCCACGGACGGTCACCTCGGTCGGGTTCTCACGGACCAGCGCGAGGATGGAGAAGCCGAGGGCCTCGCGGGTGTGCGCGTCGGCGCGGTCCCAGATCTCGCGGGCGGCCGGGCAGCGGGTGCGTCCCTCCATGCCCATCCCCTTGGCCTGGATGCCCTGGCCGGGGAAGGCGTAGACGGTGCGCGGGGCCTCGGTCAGGGCGGTGGCGGCCATGACGGTGGCACCGTCGACCGTGCACGTGACCTCGAGGACCTGGCCGCCGGCGAGACGGCCGGTCTGGACGGCACGGACCTTGATGTGGTCGCCCGGTCGGACCGGGGCGAGCATACGGGCGGTCCAGCCGGCGATCCGCAGGGCGGGGGTCTTCCCGTCCGAGGCCTGGACCGCGTGCTGCGCGGCGGCCGAGAGCCACATCCCGTGGACGATCACGCCGCCCAGGCCGGCGAGGTCGGCCGCGGTGTCGGAGACGTGGATGGGGTTGTGGTCGCCGGAGACCAGCGCGAAGGCGGTCATGTCGTGCGGCGCGATGAGCGAGGTGGACACCCGCTGCTGGCGGCTCGTCTCGGCCGGGGTGACCGACGCGCCCTCGGGGTTGACCAGGGCACCTCCGGCGGGGCGGGGATCGCCCACCTCGGCACCACCGGTGCGGCCACGGATCGCGAACCGCTCCGAGAGGGTGCACAGCGGGGACTGCGAGCCGTCGGCGGAGACCGAGGCGACCTCGACCGACACCTCGACGACACGTCCGAGGTCGGTGTCGCGGACGTCTCCCGACCGGGCGACGACGACGAGGTCGGTCGACCGCTCGGGGAGCGCGGAGTGCATGCGGACCCCGTGGTCCAGATGGACCAGGTCCAGCAGGCCCTCGACCACGGTTCCGGCGCCGCGCGGGCGACGCGCCTGCCCGAGGACCGCGAACACGGCCGGCCACGCCGCACCCACGAGGGCGTCCGGGACGCC
>NZ_JAALEF010000390.1:0-1759 GCF_014145245.1 Dietzia sp. B44
TCCGCCCGGTCCGCCAGGTACCACCGGGCGCCGAACTCCGCGGCCACGGCCAGCCCCAGCACCAGGAGCAGCAGCACGAGCAGGGAGCAGCCGCAGCCGCCTCGCCGGCGGTCGCGCCGTCCTCGTCGGTCGATCGGGTCTCGTCGTCGCATCCACGTATCGTGCCGGACCGTCGGGCCGGGGGCCACCGGCGGTCCGGTTGCGGGCCTGGGGGGTCCGGCCCCACGATCAGGCTATGACCGAGACCCAGGACGCACGCACTGACACCAGAACCGTCGTATTCCTCGTGGCCGGCGAGGGGATCGAACGGGTCGAGCTGACCGAGCCGTGGGGGGCCGTGACCGAGGCCGGTCACACGGCGCTCCTGGTCAGCACATCCGACGGCGAGGTCGACCTGGTCGACCACCTCACCCCGGCCGGCACCCAGGCGGTCGACCGGACGAGCGCCGACGTGACCGCCGCCGACGTCGACGTCCTGGTCCTGCCGGGCGGCGTCGCCAACCCGGACGCTCTGCGCCAGGACCAGCACGCTCTGACCCTCGTCCGCGAGATGGTCGAGGCGGGTAAGCCCGTCCTGGCCATCTGTCACGCGCCATGGGTCCTGATCGAGGCCGACGTCGTCCGCGGGCGCCGCGTCACCTCCTACCCGAGCCTGCGCACGGACCTGGTCAACGCCGGAGCCGAGTGGGTGGACGAGGAGCTGGTCAGCTCGGACGGCGTGTTCACCAGCCGCAACCCGGACGACCTCCCCGCCTTCTGCGACGCACTACTCGGCGCGATCCGCGGAGCGGAATAAGCCGACGGACCTAGGGAGGGTTTCGATGATCGGCGTCTACGTCCACCACCGGGGGCGCGGTCATCTCCACCGGGCCATTCCGGTGATGGGCGCCCTGCGGGAACGGGGACTGGACGTCACGATGCTCATCTCGGGCCAGTTCGACGACGCGCTCCTCCCCCCGGGAACCCGCGTCGTCCACCTCCCGTCCGGCATCGATGACGAGGAGGACGCCGAGGAGCTCACCCTCTCCGCGCGCCGCGCCGCCGTCGCGTGGATGGACCACGCACGACCCCGCGCCTTCTGGGTCGATTCGTCTCCCGCCATGTCGCTGGCCGCGCGGATGACCGGCATCCCGATGGTCAGCACGCTGCCGCCCGGGGTGAGGGAGGACGAGCCCCACCTGCTGCGGGTTCGTGCTGCGGAGCGGTTGATCGGGGCGTGGCCACCGGGAGCGCATCAGGCGACCCTGCGGCGGACGGAGAACCCCGTCGCGGAGATCGGCGGAGTGTCCCGCTTCGAGCGGCGCGTCCGCGAGACACGGCATCGTCGTCGTCCCCGTGTCGTCCATCTCAACGGCTCCGGCTCCGGCGGCGACCACCGCTTCTGGAGGGCGGTCCGATCGACGGCGCGCGAGCTCGGAGTGGCCGACTGGCTCGAGGTGGGCGGCCCGGACGGCGAATGGCACGCGGACCCCTGGCCGGAACTGTGTTCGGCCGACGTGGTGGTCACCGGAGGGGGCCAGTCGTCTGTTGCCGATGCCGCCTGCGCTGACGTGCCGCTCGTGGTGGTCCCGGGCCGGCGGCCGTACGGGGAGCAGGACGCCACCGCGGGGGCGTTGGACTCGATCCCGGCGGTGAGCGTGTTGCGCTACGGGGACGGGCCGACCGCCGTCGGGCACGCCGTCCGCCGACAACTGGAGAGGGCACGGGACGGGGAGACCGGAGGTATCCGCGCGTGGTGGGGCGTCGACGGTGCGGCGGA
>NZ_JAALEF010000390.1:1814-12409 GCF_014145245.1 Dietzia sp. B44
GCGGGGCGACGACGGCCCGGTTCGGCAGCTGACGAGGCCCACTTCCGCCACTCGTCTCAGCAGATGAAGAGTCGGCCCCGGAGAATTGCCGAACTCTAACCTCTGGCCACAGGCTCCGAAAAGCGCAGCCCCCGTCGACTTTTGCCGAGAAAGGTTAGCCTACGCTCGCTAATTTCCGTTTGACCTCGCCGCGTCGACTGTCAGGATGGAGTCAACCGCGTTCTGAACATCCAGGGCTCATGGCAGGGCACTTCAGCGTCGCGGGAAGGAGGCGCCGTGCCCAGATACAGGAACCTCGAACCCACTGCGGAGTTCTGGTCGTGGCGGGACGATGCCGCCTGCATCGATCTCGAAGACCTGTTCTACAGCGCAGAGGACGAATCGAAGGGCGAACGCCGTCGCAAGGAGGAGAGGGCCAAGGCCGTCTGTCAGGGCTGCCCGGTGTTCGACCCCTGTCGGCAGTTCGCCATGGAATCGAAGGAACTCTACGGGGTCTGGGGTGGGACGACCGAGTCCGAACGGCACGCCATGGCGGGCCGACACCGGACCGGCTGACACCGGCCGACCCCGCGGAGGTCAGAGATTCTCCCGCGGGGTCGCCTCATGACCCGTGGTGCCCGCGGACCGGTTCCGCTCCTTGAGTTCGGCCTCGTAGACGTGGCGACGCCCGTCGGTGACCTCGTCCCGGACGGCCTTGCTGACCTCTCGGGCAGTGGTCCAGAACCCGTCGTCGAACTCCTCGACCATCTGGAACGTCCACCGCCCGTGGAGGACGTTCACCCCGACCATCTCGGTCCGGATCAGCTCCGCGAGCTCGGTCCGGCCGACCGCCTCCAGCTGATCCGCGGCCTGCTGGTAGAGGATGTCCGCGCGCCCGATCAGCTGGTGCAGGTCATAGAGGTGCCCCCGGGCCCGCTCCACGTACTCCAGTGCCTCGGTGGCGGTGCCTGCGGCCTCCACCTCGGCGTCGGTCGCGCCGGGTGGTCGCCGATGCGTCTCGTCGACGCTCGGCGTCCGGTCGCCGGAGGTAGCTCCCTCGTCCGGCCGGTCGTCCGCCACCGTCAGACCGTGCGGGTCAGGCGCCGGAGCTGATTCGGGTCGGTCCGGTGCTTGAGAGCGGTGACCAGGCCCGACCGGGGGCCCGCGTGATCGTCGTAGGTCCGCGGCTCACCCTCGAACATGCGCTCCGACCTGGTTTCCGGCGCGTCGTCCGTGGTGGCCTTGAGGAAGCGGTCGGGCAGCGAGAGCTTGGCGATCGTGCGCCACGACTGCCAGTACTGCTTGTACAGCGGACCCGTCGTATACGGCAGATCCCAGCGACGGCAGACGTCCTGGACCTTCTCCGAGATCTCGCCGTACCGGTTGGACGGGATGGTGGGGAAGAGGTGGTGCTCGATCTGGTACGAGAGGTTGCCCGACATGAAGTGGGTGAGCTGGCTTCCGGTGAAGTTGGCGGAGCCGAGCATCTGACGCAGGTACCACTGCGCCTGGGTCTCCTCGGAGAGGTCCTCCAGGGTGAACTTGTCCGCACCGTCCGGGAAGTGCCCGCAGAAGATCACGGCGTTGGACCACAGGTTCCGGATGACGTTGGCGGTGGCGTTGGCGGCCATCGTCGACTTCCAGTTGGGGCCCGACAGGAGCGGGAACCACACGTAGTCCTTGCCCACCTGACGGCGGGCCTTGCGCAGGAACTGCCCGATGCGCCGCTTCTGCTCGGCCCGGCCGGACGAGTTGATGGTGCCCGGCGCGATCTCGAGGTGCTGGACCCCCACGCCCCACTGGAAGGTGAACGCCAGGATGGTGTTCCACACCAGGTTCAGCGAGTACGCCGGGTTCCACGGCTGGTCACGCGTCACACGGACCACGCCGTACCCGACGTCGTCATCCATCCCGATGATGTTGGTGTACGTGTGGTGGTGATGGTTGTGAGTGGCCTTCCAGTGCTCGGAGGTGCCCACGATGTCCCACTCCCAGGTGGTGGAGTGGATGACCGGGTCGTTCATCCAGTCCCACTGCCCGTGCATCACGTTGTGGCCGAGCTCCATGTTCTCGATGATCTTGCCCGCGGCCAGCATCCCGGTCCCCACCAGCCACGCCGGGCGGTACCCGGAGAAGAGGAGGACCGCCCGGCCACCGGCCACCAGTCCGCGCTGGAGACGGATCGTGTTCTGCACGTACCGGCGGTCGGATTCGCCGAGCGAGTCCACGACTTCCTGGCGGATCGCGTCGAGTTCCTCACCGATCGCCTCGACGTCCTCGGCGGAGAGATGGGCGTATTCCTTCACGTCTGATATCGCCATGGGTTGACGGTACGGAGGGTCGGTGAGGTTGTCGACCGGAAAGGTCCAATCGGCGAGTCGATCCTCGATGAATCCTCAGCCGCCTATGATCCCTCCCATGGCACTCGTCGAGATCTCAGGCGTGAACAAGCACTTCGGTGACTTCCAGGCGCTCAAGGACATCACCATGTCCATCGATCAGGGCGAGGTCATCGTCGTGATCGGCCCCTCGGGCTCGGGCAAGTCGACGCTGTGCAGGGCGATCAACAGGCTCGAGACCTTCGAGTCGGGCTCGATCACCATCGACGGCAAGGAGCTGCCCGAGGAGGGCAAGGCGCTCGCCAAGCTCCGTGCGGACGTCGGCATGGTCTTCCAGTCGTTCAACCTGTTCGCGCACAAGACGATCCTCGAGAACGTCACCCTCGGCCCCATCAAGGTGCGCAAACAGTCCAAGGCCGTCGCGGAGAAGCGGGCGATGGAACTGCTGGAGCGGGTGGGTGTCGAGCACCAGGCGTCCAAGTACCCGGCCCAGCTCTCGGGTGGTCAACAGCAGCGTGTCGCCATCGCGCGGTCCCTCGCGATGGACCCCAAGGTCATGCTCTTCGACGAGCCCACCTCCGCCCTGGACCCGGAGATGATCAACGAGGTCCTCGACGTGATGACCGGGCTGGCGAGGTCCGGGATGACCATGGTCGTGGTCACCCACGAGATGGGATTCGCGCGCAAGGCCGCCGACCGCGTCATCTTCATGGCCGACGGGGAACTGGTCGAACAGGCCACCCCTGAGGATTTCTTCACCAACCCGCAGAGCGCCCGTGCCAAGGACTTCCTGTCCAAGATCCTGACCAACTGAGTCGGCTCGGGTCCGCTCACCACCCCCGAACCGGGCCCCCGTTCCAGAATCACCTCCCCCAGATCTCGACCCACCCATTTCACGAGGAGAACACATGAACTTCCGACGGATCGGATCGGCCGCAGCGGCGGTCACCCTGGCTCTCGGCCTGACCGCGTGCGGGAACGATGACGGGGGCGAGAACCAGCTCCGGATCGGCATCAAGTTCGACCAACCGGGCCTGGGGCTGAAGGTGGGCAACGACTACAACGGGCTCGACGTCGACGTGGCCACCTACGTGGCCGAGAAGCTCGGCACCCCCGCCGAGGACATCGAGTGGGTCCAGGCACCGAGCGCGCAGCGCGAGACCCTCCTCGAGACCGGGCAGGTGGACATGATCGTGGCCACGTACTCGATCACCGACTCCCGCAAGGAGAAGGTCGACTTCGCCGGACCGTACTTCATCGCCGGCCAGGACCTCCTGGTCCGTGCGGACGACGACAGCATCACCGGGCCGGAGTCGCTCGACGGCAAGCGTCTGTGCTCGGTCTCCGGGTCGACCTCGGCGCAGAACGTCCAGGAGGAGGTCCCGGGGGTCAACCTCCAGGAGTTCGGCACCTATTCCGAGTGCGTCTCGGCACTGGTCTCCAACGCGGTCGACGCACTCACCACGGATGACACGATCCTCGCGGGTTACGCCGCGCAGGACCAGTACCAGGGTCAGCTCAAGGTGGTCGGATCCCCCTTCTCCGAGGAGCTCTACGGGATCGGTATCCAGAAGGGCGACACGGAGAAGTGCGAGCAGATCAACGAGGCCATCCGCGAGATGATCTCCGACGGCAGCTGGGACACCGCCGTGGAGGAGAACCTCGGTCCGGCCGGTTTCGAGCCGGGCGAGGGCAACCCGCCCAACCCGGACGCCTGCGCCTGATCTGACCTGACAAACACCTCCGCACCTCATGACGGAAGGTGGACCATGGGCGATATCTTCGCCGACTATGACGTCTTCGGGGCGGTGTGGGTCACCATTCAGCTCTCGCTCCTCGGGACGGCGGGCGCGTTGGTGCTGGGGACGATCATCGCGATCCTGCGGGTCTCCCCGGTGGCCGTCCTCCGCGGACTCGGCACCTCCTACGTCAACATCTTCCGGAACCTGCCGCTGACGCTGCTGATGGTGTTCAGCATCCTCGGCCTGTCCTTCATCCTCCAGTTGTCCGTCTCGGACGACTTCGCCCGCAACGCCTTCTGGTGGGCCGCGATCATGCTCGCCGTCTACCACGCGGCGTACGTCTGTGAAGCCCTGCGCTCCGGCGTCAACACGGTCCCGGTGGGGCAGGCCGAGGCGGCCCGGTCCATCGGGCTCGGGTTCGGGCAGTCCCTGCGCGAGGTGATCCTCCCGCAGGCGTTCCGTGGGTCCATCGCCCCCCTCGGCTCGGTCATCATCGCGCTCATCAAGAACTCGACGGTCGCCGCGGTCATCGGCGTGGGCGACTCGGCGGGGCTGCTCCAGGTGATCACGGAGAACGAGGGGGCGAGCCTGCCGACGTTCTTCTTCTTCGCCATGGTGTTCGTGATCCTCACCCTCCCGATCGGGCTCGGGACCACCTCCCTCTCACGGAAGCTGTCGGTGAAGCGATGAGCACCCAGGCTGTCCTGTTCGACGCCCCGGGCCCCAAGGCCCGACTCCGCCACAAGCTCTTCACGGTCATCGGTGCGCTGATCGCCGTCGGCATCGCCTACGTCGTGTACATCCAGTTCGAGGCGGCCGGCCAGCTGCAGGCGTTCATGTGGGAGCCGTTCGTCACCGACCCGCAGGTGTGGACCTCCTACCTGATCCCCGGTCTCAAGGGGACATTCACCGCGGCGGCCATCTCGATCGTGCTCGCGGTGATCTTCGGGCTTCTCTTCGGCATGGGCCGGCTCTCCCCGTTCGCCCCGCTGCGGTGGTTCTGCAGCGTGATCGTGGAGTTCTTCCGCTCGGTCCCGGTGCTACTGATGATGGTGTTCGCCTACTTCGGGTACTTCGCCACCTCGAACATCGTTCCCAACCAGCACGCGCCGCTGGCCGCGGTGGTCACCGCGCTCACCCTCTACAACGGGGCCGTCATCGCGGAACTCGTCCGCTCGGGAGTCCACGGATTGCCCTCGGGGCAGACCGAGGCGGGACTCGCGGTGGGGCTCACCCCCGGGCAGGTGCTGCGCTCGATCCAGCTCCCCCAGGCACTCACGGCCATGCTCCCGGCCCTCGTCGGCCAACTCGTCGTCGTCCTCAAGGACTCCGCACTGGGGTACGGCATCACCTACCTGGAGCTGCTCAACTGGTCCAAGACCCTCGGCTCCGCCTACGCCAACACCGTTCCCGCGTACATCGTGGCCGGCATCCTCTTCGTGATCATCAACTACACGCTCACCAAGCTCGCCGTCTACCTCGAGGGGCGTCTGAAGAAGCGCCGCGCCAGGGCCTGACACCCCCGAGCGGGCGGGCGGGCATCTGCTCCCGCGCCTGTACACCTGCGGGGCAGGCGCCCGTCTCGATGAACACCGGCCTGCGCAGTTGCGCACGCGAGAGTTCAGGGACACGAGCGGCTGCGGTCCGCGGATGTGAACAGTGAGGGACGGGCGCGGCGTGGCCGTACGCCGGGCCCTGGATACGCACGACGGCCCCGCCGGAATCCGATCCGGCGGGGCCGTCGTGTACCCGGGGCGACCCGGGGTCAGCGCACTGAGGGGTCAGCGCACTGAGGTGTCAGCCCACTGCGGTGTCAGCTCACTTCGGTGGCATCCGGATGCCACCGTCGACGCGCACGGTCTGCGCGTTCATGTACGGGTTGGTGAGCAGCTCCATGACCATCGACGCCAGCTCGTCGCCCGAGCCGAGACGCTTGGGGAACAGGACGCTCTCGCCCAGCTTGGCCTTGAACGCCTCCGAGTCGGGGCCCTCGCCGTAGATCGGGGTGTCGATGAGGCCGGGGGCGACGGTGTTGAGGCGGATCCCGGCGGCCGACAGGTCACGGGCCACGGGCAGGGTCAGGCCCACGATGCCGCCCTTGGACGCGGAGTACGCGGCCTGGCCGATCTGCCCGTCGAACGCGGCGACGGAGGCCATGTTGACGATCGCGCCCTTCTGGCCGTCCTCGTCGGCCTCGCCGCGGGACATGGCCGTGGCGGCCAGTCGGAGCATGTCGAACGAGCCGACGAGGTTGATGTCGATGACCTTGCGGAACGAGTCGATGTCGAAGGCCGAGGCGAACTCGCCGTCCCGGCCGATCGTGCGCTGCGCCCAGCCGATGCCGGCCGAGTTGACCAGGTATCGCAGCGGGCCCAGCTCGAGCGCGGCCTCCACGGCCTTGATGTTGTCCTCGGTCTTGGTCACGTCGACGGCCACGAACACGCCGCCGACCTCGCCTGCGAGGGCCTCACCCTTCTCGGCGTTGAGGTCGGCGACGACCACCTTCGCACCCTGCGCGGCGAGCTGACGGACGACGGCGGCGCCGATTCCCGACGCACCGCCCGTGACGATTGCACTTGCTCCGGAGATATCCATGGCTGAACCGTAACAAGCGGAGGTGATCGATACGGGTGTCACGGGGCGGTCAGCCGGAAATCACCCGGCCGATCCGTCGACCACCACGTCCCAGCGGATGCCGAACCGATCCCGGACCTGACCGTAGTGGTCGCCCCAGGGAGCCACCTCGAACGGCATCGCCAGCTCGCCCCCGTCGTCGGCCACGGTGGCGATGAAGGTGCGGGCCTCGTCGGTGGTGTCGAAGGCGAGCAGGAACGAGTAGACGTCACTGGCGAGCCGGGGCAGGTCCTCGCCCATGGCGTCGCCGCCGGTGAGGGTGATGCCCGGGGCCTCCAGCGTCGCGTGGGCGACCGACCCGGACGGCGGGGTGAACGGGATTCCCTCCATCGGCGGCATCTGGTCGTAGGTCATCAGGTCGAGTCGGCCACCGAAGAGGTCGCGGTAGTACGGGAACGCCTCGGAGGCGTTACCCGGGAAGGAGATGTAGGGGCTGGACTGCATGGCCATCGCGGATCCTCTCGCCTGCGCGCCCCGGCCCGTGCCTGAGGCGTTCTCCGCATGATCGACGCTAGACCGGTCGCCGGCCGCAGTCACGAGAAATATCGCCCTCCGCCGACCGGGGTGAGCGTGTGCGCAAGGTGGGCGGCGGTGTCCGTCAACCGGGGTCGCGGCCCGCCACCGCGAGCAGCCCGGCACGCGCGTCCGCATCGGGTCCCACGGATCGCGCCGGGGCCAGCACCCCGAAGGTGCGCATGAGCTCCACCACGTCCCGCCCGTTCTCGAGCACCCAGCCGGCGAGCGTCTCGGCCTCGTCGGACTCCCATGATTCTCCGCGCAGGTCGTGGGCGTGCACGAGGAGTTCGAAGACCCGCAGCGCCAGCAGGTCCCGGACGGGGATCTCCGCGAGCCGGTGGGCGACCAGCTCATCGGCGTCGGGGGCCGAGGCCAGCCGGTCACGAAGCCCGGCGGAGGTACGGGACAGCGCACCCACGGGGTCGTCGCCGGCATGGTCCGCTGTCCGGGTCCAACCGATCTCGGACTCCGGCAGGCGCGGGAAATAGGCCGCGTACCGCAGACCGCCTCCGAGGACGTGGTTGGCGCAGTCCCGGCGACTCCATCCGGGGCACGACCCGCAGTCGCCGTCGAGCCCGTCGGCGAGCGCCCGCCCGAACAGCTCGGTGGCGGCGTCGAGGACGGCCAGGTGGTCGTGGGGCAGCGGGTTCTCGGTCACGGGGGCTCCTCCGGAATGTCCGGACCCCACAGTAGGTTGATCGTGTCGTCGTGAACAGCACGTCGTGATCAGTCCGGTGGGGGTGCCCTCACGGGGCGCGCCCGCCCATCCCACAGACCCGCCCATCACAGAGAGAGGAACCCTCGCCACCATGAGCCCGCAGACCTCCGGCGCAGCCGAGACCCGGGAGTTCCAGGCAGAGACCCGGCAGCTGCTGGATCTGATGATCCACTCGATCTACTCCAACCCGGACACCTTCCTCCGAGAGGTCATCTCCAACTCCTCCGACGCCCTGGACAAGCTGCGACTGGCCGCTCTCCAGGATTCCTCGCTGGGGGTCGACACCTCGGACCTGCACATCGAGTTGATCCCCGACGAGCAGGCACGGACGCTGACGATCCGCGACAACGGCATCGGGATGTCCCGCGACGAGGTGGTCGACCTCATCGGCACGCTCGCCAAGTCGGGCACCGGTCAGATGCGCGAGGCCCTCGCCGCGGCCCGCGCGGCTCAGGAGTCGGGCGAGGCCAGTGAGCAGGTCACCGCGGACCTCATCGGCCAGTTCGGCATCGGCTTCTACTCCACGTTCATGGTCGCCGACGCGGTCACGTTGGTCACGCGCAAGGCCGGCGAGGCCACGGGTACGCGCTGGACCTCGGGCGGCGAGGGCACCTACACGATCGAGGAGGCACCGGACGCCCCGCAGGGCACCTCGGTGATCCTGCAGCTCAAGCCGGCCGGTGGGGACGCGGCGCTGCCCGACTACGCCGCGGAGTCCACGCTGCGCCGGGTCGTGCGCACCTACTCGGACTTCATCGCCTGGCCGATCCGGATGGAGGTCGAGAGGCCGGCACCGGAGCCGACGGGGGACGACGACGAGGGGAACGACCCCGCCGCGGAGAACACCCTCACCGAGACCGTGACCCTCAACTCCCAGAAGGCGCTGTGGACGCGGCCCCGCTCCGAGGTGACCGACGAGGAGTACTCGGAGTTCTACCGTCACGTCTCCCACGCCTGGGACGAGCCGCTGGAGACCATCACCCTCAAGGCCGAGGGGACGTTCGAGTACCAGGCGCTGCTCTTCCTGCCCACGCAGGTGCCGTTCGACCTCTTCTCCCCGGATACCAAGCGCGGCGTCCAGCTCTACGTCCGCAGAGTCTTCATCATGGACGACTGCGAGGAGCTGGTGCCGCCGTTCCTGCGCTTCGTCAAGGGCATCGTCGACGCCCAGGACCTCTCGCTCAACGTCTCGCGCGAGATCCTGCAGCAGGACCGCCAGATCCGAGCGATCCGCAAGCGCCTGGTCAAGCGGGTCCTGCAGACGATCGAGCAGATCAGGACCGACCGTCCGGAGGAGTTCCGCTCGTTCTGGAAGAACTTCGGAGCGGTTCTCAAGGAGGGCCTGATCTCCGACGTCGACGCCCGGGAGCAGCTCCTCGCCGTGAGCACCTTCGCGTCCACTCGTGCAGCCTCCGACGAGGCCACCGGGGGCGACGACGACGAGGTGGGCACCACCATCGCCGAGTACGTCTCCCGCATGGCCGAGGGGCAGGAGGAGATCTACTACCTCACCGGCACGTCCCGCGCGGCGGTGGAGAACTCCCCGCACCTGGAGGCCTTCCGGGCGCGGGGCGTCGAGGTGTTGGTGCTCACCGACCCGGTCGACGAGGTGTGGGTGGACGCGGTCGGCGAGGTCGACGGCAGACGCCTGCGCTCGGTGGCCAAGGGCGACGTGGACCTGTCCGGTATCGGCTCCCCGGTCGAGGAGGAGAAGGGCCAGGCGGATTCCGCGGAGTTCACCGGCCTGCTCGAGTGGCTGGGCGAGGAGCTGTCCGACGAGGTCAAGCAGGTGCGGTTGTCGCAGCGGCTCACCGAGTCCGCGGCCTGCATGGTGGGCGACGAGTTCGACATGACCCCGCAGCTCGAGGCGATGTACCGGGCCTCGGGCATGGAGCTGCCCGCGAGCAAGAGGATCCTGGAGCTCAACCCCTCGCATCCGCTGGTCGAGCGGCTGCGCTCTCAGTACTCCGAGGATCCGTCGGCCCCGGGCCTCGCCGACACGGCGCGGTTGCTCTCGGGCGCGGCCGTCCTGGCCGAGGGGGGCACGCTCGCCGACCCCGCCGCCTTCGCCAAGCTGCTGGTCGACCGGATCTGACGCCGGACGTCCCCTCGCCGCCCCGCGGGCACCCGTTCCCGGCCCGCGGGGCGGTGGCGCTCGGTGCGCAGTCCTCAGTTCGCGGTCGAGCGGGCAGGTGGGGCGGCGATCCCGCCTCCGCCCCAGTAGCCGCAGGGTACCCCGATCAGCACGCCCAGTGCGGTCTCGACCGGGGTGTGGTGGCTGATCCGGACCCGTGCCCACGCCACGGGTGGCACCAGAACGAGCAGCCGCCAGTATCCGGGCGAGATCTGACGGGCCAGCACCGAGACGACACCGGCGAGCACGGCGGTGTGGAACGAGACCTTGACCCGGATGGTGGCGGCGCCGGCCACGCCCAGCGCCACGAGAGCCGCCCGGGTCATCCGCTGCAGTGCGACGGGCGCCCCGCGGCGACGTTGGGCCACCATCAGGGTGGCCACCGACGCGGCGATTCCGGCGATCACCAGAGGGCGGTCCTCCCTGCGGGTGACGTGGTGATCGGACAGGGCCTTGCGTCGCACCCGCCAGGCGATCGCCGCCTGGGGTAACACCCCCAGTCCGGCTGCGGTCGCCGCCCCCCAGCCGGTCGA
>NZ_JAALEF010000391.1:0-3393 GCF_014145245.1 Dietzia sp. B44
GAGCCATTACTGACCCATGCTCCTAGGTGTGGTCCCCAGTCCGTCTCTGTTCCTCACTGGTACCCACTGATCGATACGGTATGAGTCATGCCTGATCTTCCGCCCGGTCCCGAAAAAGCGCCGACTGAGGCCAGGGTGGCCGGTACGGCGGCGGAGCACCGCGCTCGATGAGCCTGTGGGAATCGGTCCTCCTGGGAGCGATCCAGGGACTCTTCATGTTCATCCCGGTGAGCTCCTCCAGCCACCTGGTGCTGATGCAGCAATGGCTGGCGGCCGAAGGGTCGCCCCTGCCAGCGCCGGACACCCCAGAGATGATCCTGTTTAACCTGGTGGTACACCTCGGCACGATGGTGTCCGTCGTCGTCGTGATGTGGCGACCGCTGAAGCAGCTGATCAAAGGCATCCGGCGCGACCTCGGGCACTGGCGACGGAGGCGCACGCTGCGCCATCTGATCCACCTGCGGCTCGCGCTGCTGGGCCTGCTGACCACGGCCATCACCGGGGTCCTGGGCCTGCTCATCCGTGCATACGGCACCGACGTCTTCACCACCCCGTGGGCTGTGGCACTGATGCTGATGATCACCGGCGCGGTGCTCTGGTGGTCGGACTCGGTCAAGACCACCTGGCGCGGCGCCACGCAGATGACGGTGCTGGTCGCCGTCGTGATCGGTCTGGCCCAGGCGGCGGCGCTCTTTCCAGGTCTGAGCCGGTCAGGGCTGACCATCGCCGCGGCGCTGGCGCTGGGCATGCACCGGCCGCTGGCAGCGCAGTTCAGCTTTTTCGTCGCCATTCCCACGATCGTTGCCGCCACCGGGCTGCAGTCGCTGAGCCTGCTCGATCCCGCCAGCTTCGAGGGTGGGCTGTTCCTGGGCTGGCAGGACTACGCGCTGGGATTCGTGGTGGCCGCCGTCGTCGGTGCGGGAGCGCTGTGGATGGTGCTGCGACTGCTCTACCGGGGGCATTTCCGGGTCTTCGCGGTCTACGTGGTGGGACTGGCGCTGTTCGTACTGATCAACCAGCCAGACCTCAGTGAGGCCCCACCGGTGGATCAACTACCGCTGGACCAGGACCAACTGGCCCTTCACCAACGATGAGTTTCGGTTTCGTGATCCCCACGCTGAACTGCCACCGCGCTGAAGACCACGAGCATGGCTCAGCGCGGCCATGCCAGCTGGGGACATGGAGCGGTTCTCCACTGCTCAGACGAAGTTCTCCGCAGTTCACGGCGTATTTTTCGCCCCTGCCCGGTCCGTGGAGACTGGCCGCCACCGCCATATCTATCTCGTCATGGGCGTGCCCGGGTCCTGGGCTGTCTCTACTGCTCATGAACTCGCCGACAGACTTGAGGACCAGGTCGAAGGAGTGTTCCCTGGCAGAGACACTCATCCATGTCGAGCCGGAGGATCCACTCGGCTTCTACTGACCCCACAATGTGGATGCTCACGACGAGCAGACGTACACGGTCTTGTGGTGTGAAAGAGGTGTGTTAAGGTTCCCGGCGAAAAAGGTCGAAGCCGTGCCTGGTCACGCAGTGACACCGTTCTCGTTGCGCGTCAACACTGCGGCTGTTGCGGCTTCGCTGGAGCGAGAGGGGGTGGGGTTTCGTGAGTGACGTGCCGAGTCCGAGTCCGAGCGGCGAAAGCCGCCGCCCCCGCCCCGCCGCCATCCTCCCTCTCTAGAGGCAACCTGTCTGTAGAGGCACCCTGTCTTCGGGCAGTTCTGACTGTGCCTTCGTAGAGACCGGCACCTGAGGCGGTCCGTCTGCAATCGCCGGTTTCGGCGATGCTGCCCCGTCTCCGTGCGTCCGCGCGAGCGTGCCACCTACCGCCAGATCCCCACCAGAGTTCATCACCTGTTGATCGTTTCCCCGTGCGCATGTGCCGCACGGGGCGTTTCCGTGCGCTACGACTATGCGCGGCTCATGCTTTCCAAGGAGTGTCTTCCCATGTACAACAACAACCTGGTCCGGCTCGTCCGGGACAACGCCACAGATCAGGCCCGCACCTGGGTGCGCGGCAACCATGCAGTCCGTGTTGCAGAGGAACTCGCCCGGATGGATCCGTCTGATCGGGCGGTGGCGTTCCGTCTGCTCGACAAGGACAAGGCGATGAGCGTGTTCGAGCTACTCGATGCTGAGCACCAGCGCACTCTGATCGACGGGTTGCGGGACGAGCGGGTTCACGAGTTGTTCGCTGCGATGTCCCCGGCTGATCGGGTGCGCCTGCTGGATGAAGTCCCGGCAAAGGTCGCCACGAGGCTCCAGCACGGGCTCAGCGATACCGAGCGCGAGGCGACTGCGGAGTTGCTCGGCTACTGGCCCCGCACCGCGGGCAGGGTGATGATCCCGGCGGCCGTGACCCTGGCCCCAGGGCAGACCAGGGAGCAGGCCTTGGACAGGCTCGGCGGGCTCGGCGGCCGGTCCGAGGACTATTCGCTGCTGCCCGTGACCGACGATGAGCGCAGGTTGGTGGGGGTGGTGTGGCTCAGTGACATCGTCACCAGCGAGGACGGGACCCGGATCGAGGCGATCATGTCGAAGGAGAAGTACAGCGTGGACGCCGGCGCCGACCAGGAATCCGCTGCGCGCCTGCTCCAGGAGGCGGATCTCCTGGCGCTTCCGGTGGTCGATGCCGAACAGCGGGTGATCGGCATGATCCCCGTCGACATGGCCATGGAGGTACTCGAGGAGGAGGTCACCCGTGATGCCCTGCGTGCCGGCGGCGCTGAGCCGCTGGGCGTGTCGTACCTGTCGGCCACGGTGTTTCGCCTGGCGCGCACCCGGGCGGTGTGGCTACTGGCATTGATCCTCGCAGCGGTCATGACCGTCAATGTCCTGGAGTACTTCGAGGACACCCTGGCCACAGTGGTGACCCTGGCCTTGTTCATCCCGCTGCTGGTCGACACCGGAGGAAACGCCGGCTCGCAGGCTGCGAGTGCGATGATCCGAGCCCTGGCGGTCAACGAGGTACGGGTGTCGGACCTGCCACGCGTGCTCTGGCGCGAGGCGCGGGTCGGACTACTCCTGGGACTGCTTCTGGCTGCCGTGGGCTTCCCCGTGGCGTCGTTCTTCTACGGCGTCGACATCGGGATCATCATCTCGCTGACGTTGGTGCTGATCTGCCTCTGGGCCTCAGCCGTGGGGGGAGTGCTGCCACTGATCGCGCACAAGCTCCGGATCGACCCTGCGGTGTTCTCCGCGCCGGTGGTCACCACGCTCGTTGACGCCACCGGCCTTATCATCTACTTCCTGATCGCCTCGGTCGTGCTGTCTGATCAGCTCGAGGTGGTCACAGCCCTGGCGGGAGGGTGAGCAGCCATGTTCTTCGTCTCCGACGATCAACTCATCATGGAGATCGTCATCCGGGTGTCGGTCAAGCCCCTAGAAGTGGTGTA
>NZ_JAALEF010000392.1:0-3591 GCF_014145245.1 Dietzia sp. B44
GGGAGCTCGCCGCCCACCGCGCCCGCAGGGACGCCGCGGAGGCCCTGTGGCCCGGCTCCCCTCCCGCGCCTGTCGGCTATCTGACGGCCCCCGACACCCCGAGCTCGCCCGTGCTCCTGGCCATCCGGCTGGAGTCGGACTGCTGCGTGGCGTGGCGGACGGAGATCGCGGCGGCGCGGTCGACGGAGATCCGGAGGTTCTGCCTCGACGCCCTCACGGCCGCCTCGATCCAACTGGAGCGCTGGCGGACGCTGGTGCCGGGTGCGCCGTTCGAGGCGCTGCCCGGGTTCCCTCCCCCGTCCTGACGGACTAGCGCCCGGCCCCGATGAGCCGGAGGATCTCGTCCGCGGCTCCGTCCACCGGCACCTGGGTGATCTCCCCGGTGGCGCGCTCGCGCAGCTCCACCGTCCCCTCCGACCATCCCCGACCCACGACGACGACCCACGGGACGCCGATCAACTCGGCGTCCTTGAACTTCACCCCCGGCGAGGCCTTGCGATCGTCGAAGAGCACCTCGAGGCGGGCCCGGTCGAGAGCCTCGACGAGCGTCGCGGCTCCGCTGGTCGCCGCCTCGTCCTTGTTGGCTATCACCACGTGGACGTCGGCCGGAGCCGCGGCCGCCGGCCACACCAGGCCCTTCTCGTCGGCGTACTGCTCGGCCAGCACCGCGACGAGCCGGGACACCCCGATGCCGTAGGACCCCATCGTCACCCGGGCGGGCTTGCCGTTCTCGCCGAGGACGTCGAACCCGAAGGCGTCGGTGTACTTCCGGCCGAGCTGGAAGATGTGACCGATCTCGATCCCTCGCGCGAGGGTGAGTGTGCCGTGGCCGTCGGGGGCCTCGTCGCCCTCCCTGACCTCGGCGGCCTCGATCGTGCCGTCGGGGGTGAAGTCGCGGCCACAGACCAGGCCCACGACGTGTCTGCCCGGCTCGTCGGCCCCGGTGATCCAGGCGGTCCCGTCGACCACCCTCGGGTCCACCAGGTACCGGACCCCGCCCGCGAGCAGGGCCCCGGGACCGATGTACCCCTTGACGAGGAACGGGTTGGCCGTGAAGTCGTCCTCGCCCAGCACGGCCACCTCGGCGGGCTCGAGCGCCGCCTCGACGCGCTTCATGTCGACCTCGCGGTCCCCGGGCAGCCCCACGCCCAGCAGCTCCCAGTCCTTCCCGGGCTCACGGACCTTGAACAACACGTTCTTGAGAGTGTCCGCCGCCGTGACCCGTCGCCCGAGGCCCGCTCCGTTGGCCCACTCGACCAGGGTCTCGATCGTCGGCGTCCCGGGGGTGTCGTGGACCACGGGCTCGGGGAGTCCCTCGAGCGGACGGGCGGGCGGTACCGGGGTCACCACGGCCTCGACGTTGGCCGCGTACTCCCCGTCCGTCGACCGGACGAAGGTGTCCTCCCCCGCCGCGGAGATCGCGAGGAACTCCTCGGACGCCGATCCGCCCATCGCTCCCGAGGTGGCGGCGCAGATCACGTACTCGATGCCCAGGCGGTCGAAGATGCGCTGGTAGGTCTCCCGGTGCACCTGGTACGAGCGTGCGAGACCGGCGTCGTCGAGGTCGAAGGAGTAGGAGTCCTTCATGGTGAACTCGCGGCCCCGGAGGATCCCGGCACGGGGCCGCTCCTCGTCCCGGTACTTGGACTGGATCTGGTACAGGGTGACGGGCAGGTCCTTGTACGAGGAGTACTCGCCCTGCACCGTGAGTGTGAACAGCTCCTCGTGGGTGGGGCCGAGGAGCATGTCGTTGCCCTTGCGGTCCTTGAGACGGAACAACGCAGATCCGTACTCGGTCCACCGGCCCGTCGTCTCGTAGGGCTCGCGGGGCAGGAGCGCGGGCAGGCTGATCTCCTGGGCGCCGGAGGCGTTCATCTCCTCTCGCACCACCTGCTCGATCCGCCGGAGGGTGCGCAGGCCGAGCGGCAGCCACGAGTACACGCCGGGCGCGACGCGCCGGACGTAGCCGGCACGGACCAGCAGTTTGTGGCTCAGGACCTCGGCATCGGCCGGGTCGTCGCGGAGCGTACGCAGGAAGAGGTGGGACAGACGCGTGATCACGGTGGTCAAGCGTAGCCGCCCGGGGACCCGCCACCGGAGCGACGGTAGCCTCAGCCGGGTGCGCATCCTCCTCTCGCCCTCCGAGACCAAGTCCGTCGGCGGGTCGGGTGGCCCCCTCGATCTGGCCGCGCTGTCCCTTCCCGCGCTCTCCGACACCCGGGAGACGGTGGCCGGGGCGCTGGTCTCGATGTGTGTCGACGACCCGGAGGGTGCGCGACGCGCGCTGGGCCTGAGCGACGCGCTCGCCGACGAGGTGACGCACGACGCACGCCTGTGGACCTCCCCCACCGCCCCGGCACTGAGCCGGTACACCGGAGTGCTCTACGACGCGTTGGACCAGGCCTCCTTCACCCGGGCCACCCGGGCGCGCGCCGAATCGCGGCTGTGGATCGGGTCGGCGCTCTTCGGACTGATCGCCGCCGACGACCCCATCCCCCACTACCGACTCTCCGCGGGGACGCGACTGCCCGGACTCGGAACGCTCCGCGCGGTGTGGAAACCCTCGCTCACCGACGCCACCTCGGGCTGGGCCGACGACCTCGTGGTCGACCTCCGCTCGGGCGGCTACCACCAGTTGGGGCCGGTCCCGGGGGCCGTCACCGTCGACGTCGTCACGGAGTACCCGGACGGCACCCGCAAGGTGGTGTCCCACTTCTCCAAGCACCACAAGGGGCTGCTCGCCAGGACGCTGGCGACCTCACGGGCGGAGATGGCGGACGTCCAGGCGCTCCTGCGGGTGGCCCGCCGGGCGGGGCACACCCTCGAACACAGCTCGCCCTCCACCCTGACGATGGTGACCGGCCCCTGAGGGGGACGCGGGCCCCTGTGGTCAGGACCCGGGCCCCCGAGGACAGGACCCGGGGCCCCGAGTAGAGGACCCGGGACCGCGAGGGCGGGATTCAGGCCCGGGTCAGCACCTGCGGGAGTCCGGCGACCTCGCCGACAACCACTATCGCCGGCGGCCGGACCCCGCGGTCGGTGAGCGTGGTGGCCATGGTGCCGACCGTGCACCGGTGGGTGACCTGACCGTCGAGGCTGCCGTCCACGATGATCGCGGCGGGGGTGTCCGGCGATCGGCCACCGGCCATGAGCGAGTCGGCGATGGCCGGGGAGTTCTTGACGCCCATCAGCACGACCAGCGTCCCCCGCATCCGGGCCAGGGCCTCCCAGTCGACCAGGGAGCCCGGGTGCCCCGGCGGGAGGTGACCCGAGACGATGGTGACCTCGTGGGTCATGCCGCGGTTGCTCACGGGGATCCCCGCGAGCGCGGGAACGCTGAGCGCGCTGGACACCCCGGGGACGACGGTGCAGGGGATCCCGGCCTCGGCGCAGGCGTGGGCCTCCTCGTATCCCCGCCCGTAGAGGAACGGGTCGCCGCCCTTGAGTCGGACGACGAACTTGCCCTCCCTCGCGCGGTCCACGAGGACCCGGTTGATGGCGTCCTGGGCCATCGAGCGCCCGTACGGGATCTTGGCCGCGTCGACGATCTCGACGTCCGAACGCAGCTCCCCCAGCGGCCGCTGCGGGGCG
>NZ_JAALEF010000393.1:0-3322 GCF_014145245.1 Dietzia sp. B44
GGCTCCTCTCCAACGTCGTCGAGGCGGGGACCCCCGCCGGGGGCGAGGACGACTTCGTGGAGATCGAGCGGATCGGCGAGATCCCGAGCTTCGACTTCGAGCCGAGGGACCACCTCGAGCTCGGGGAGAGTCTGGGGCTGCTGGACATGGAACGCGGCGCCAAGGTCTCGGGCGCGCGCTTCTACTTCCTCACCGGCTACGGCGCACTCCTGCAGCTGGGCATGCTGCAGTTGGCCGCGCAGAAGGCCACCGCCAACGGCTTCACACTCATGATCCCGCCCGTTCTGGTGCGCCCCGAGATCATGCAGGGCACCGGGTTCCTCGGCGCCCACGCCGACGAGATCTACCGGCTCGAGGCCGACGACCTCTACCTGGTGGGCACCTCCGAGGTCGCGCTCGCCGGCTACCACCAGGGCGAGATCCTGGACCTGTCGGCCGGACCCAAGCGGTACGTCGGCTGGTCCTCGTGCTTCCGGCGTGAGGCCGGCAGCCACGGCAAGGACACCCGCGGCATCATCCGCGTGCACCAGTTCGACAAGGTCGAGATGTTCTCCTGGTGCAAGCCGGAGGAGGCCCACGCCGAGCACCTGCGCCTCCTGGGCTTCGAGAAGGAGATGCTGCAGGCCATGGGGCTGCCGTTCCGCGTGATCGACATCGCCGGTGGGGACCTGGGGTCGTCGGCCGCCCGCAAGTACGACTGCGAGGCGTGGGTCCCGACCCAGGGTGCCTACCGGGAGCTCACGTCCACGTCCAACTGCACGACGTTCCAGGCCCGCCGGCTGGGGGTGCGCTACCGGGACGAGGGGGGAAAGCCCCAGACGGCCGCCACCCTCAACGGCACGCTGGCCACCACGCGCTGGCTCGTGGCGATCCTGGAGAACCACCAGCAGGCGGACGGTTCCGTGGTCGTGCCCGAGGCGCTGCGGCCGTTCGTCGGCAAGGACGTGCTCGAGCCGCCCCGCTGACCGGATCGGCTCAGGGCCGGAAGAGCATCATCACGCCGCTCGCGCTGGCGCAGGTCCGACCGTCGGTGTCGAGGACCTTGGCCTGCACGACGCACGTCGACCGGCCCACGTGCTCGACCTCGGCATGGATCGTCGCGGGGGTCTTCTCCAACCTGAGCGCGCGGATGTACCGGACGGTCAGGTCGAGCGTGCTGTAGCCCACGCCCTCGTCGACGACGGTCGCGGTGGCGTAGCCCAGGGCGGAGTCGACCCACCCCGAGACGATCCCGCCGTGCACGGTCCCCCCGTTGTTCAGGGCCCAATCCCCGGGTGTGGCGGTCATGGCGACCACGCGATCGGACGCCGAGGTCAGTGCCAGGCCGAGGGTGTGCGCGCCGGGGGAGAGGTGACGCTCGCCGTCGACGATCCCCCGCAGGGCGTCCAGCCCCGCGTGCGGGCTGCGCTCGGACTCGCTCGGCAGCGGCGGCCACGAATAGTGGCGACTGCGCGCCGCGGGGTCGACCGAATCGAAGGGCTCGTCGTCATCCACCCCGCCGAACCTACCGGCAGCGGATCACGCCGCCCGGGGTGGGCCGCTACGCTGGGGGCCGTGGAGCTGCTCTATACGGGGATCATCGGGTTCGCCCGGACAATGTTCAAAGTCCAGGGACTGGACATCACGATGCGCGGCGAGCGCAACTTCCCCGAGGTCGGCGGGGCCGTGGTGGTGATGAACCACACCGGGTACCTCGACTTCGTCTACGGCGGCATCCCGGCGCGCCTGCACAAGCGGTTCATCCGCTACATGGCCAAGGTCGAGGTGTTCGACCACAAGGTCTCCGGGCCGATCATGCGGGAGCTCAAGCACATCCCGGTCGACCGCACGGCGGGTAAGGCGTCGTTCGACGAGGCGGTGGACCGGCTCAAGGCCGGAGAGCTGGTGGGCGTGTTCCCCGAGGCCACCATCAGTCGCAGTTTCGAGGTCAAGGGCTTCAAGTCCGGTGCGGTGCGGATGGCGCTCGCCGCCGACGTCCCGATCATCACGGTGACCCTGTGGGGCTCGCAGCGGGTGTGGACCAAGGGCCTGCCCAAGAAGCTGCTGCGCCCGAAGGTGCCGATCATGATGGAGGTCGGCGAGCCGACGCCGGCGTACGAGCCGGTGGAGGAGTGCACCGAGGAGCTGCGCTCGCGGATGCAGGCCACCCTCGAGCGGCTGCAGGACGAGTACGCGCAGCGCTACGGCCCGTACCCGCCCGGTGCGAACTGGGTCCCGGCCCGTCTCGGCGGTTCGGCCCCGACCCTCGAGGAGGCCACCGCCCTCGACGAGGCCGAGCACGCCGAGCGGATGCGCCGACGGGCGGAGAAGGCCGTGGAACCGTCCGCCGACGCCTCCGACGCCCCGAAGGGACCGGCGGGCCCGGACGCTCCGTGACCCGGTCCAGACCTCTGCTCGTCGCCACGGACGTCGACGGGACCCTGCTCGGCACCGACGACCTGATCCCGGCGGCCAACCGGGCGGTCGTGGCGGACCTCGTCGCGGACGGCGCGACGTTCGTGCTGGCCACCGGGCGCCCCCCGAGGTGGCTGGACCAGGTCGTCGACCAGTTGCCCGTCGCACCGCTCGCGGTCTGCGCGAACGGCGCGGTGATCATGGACACCGACACCGGCGAGTTCCTGTCCACCCGGCTGCTCGAACCGGACACTCTCGCCGCGATCGACGAGGTGCTGCGCCGGAGGCTCCCGCACAGCGGGATCGCGGCCGAGCGGCTGGGCACCGACGCGGCGGACGCCGACTTCGTGGCCAGCCCGGACTACGAGCACGCCTGGATCCATCCCGCACACCTGGAGGTAGGGCACGCCGAGGTGCTCTCCGCGCCGGTCCTCAAACTGCTGGCGCGGGTTCCCGGGGTGCCCAGCGCCGACATGGTGGCCGCGCTCCGCGGCGAGGTCGACCACCTCGCCGACGTCACCTACTCCACGACCGACGGGCTGATCGAGTTCGCGGCCCGCGGGGTGACCAAGGCCAGCGGCCTGACCGAGATCGCCGCCGCCACCGCGGCCTCCACGGCCCTGCCGTCCGCCGTCCCGGTGACTGTCGCCTTCGGTGACATGCCCAACGACCTGGAGATGCTGCGTTGGGCGGACCACGGCGTGGCGATGGGCAACGCCATCCCGTCGGTGCACGCCGCGGCCGACGAGGTCACGCTGAGCAACGACGAGGCGGGGCTGGCGCACGTGCTGCGCCGCTGGTGGGTCTGAGCCCACCCCACAGCTCCCACCCCACAGCTCACAGCCCACAGCTCACAGCCCTCGCCCCGCCCGGTCGCTCAGCCGCTCCTGGCGATGATCGCTGGCGCGCACTTCGGTGCGCGCGCGAG
>NZ_JAALEF010000394.1:0-2583 GCF_014145245.1 Dietzia sp. B44
CGGCGTGGGCGCCGCGCCGGGCTTCGGCGCCGCGGGTCCACCGGAGCCGGGGCTCGACGGCGCGGAGTCGACTCCACCGTCGGACGGTGCGTGCGACGCACGGAGACGTCGGACCACCGGGGCCTCGAGGGTCGACGATGCGGATTTGACGAACTCTCCCTGATCGCGGAGTTTCGTCAGAAGTTCTTTACTGGTGATACCGAACTCTTTTGCCAGCTCGTGTACCCGGGGCTTGCCTGCCACTGCTCTCCTCACTGCGAGGTCTTCACGGCAGGGCTGGCCGCGCGACCTCGGTCTACATTCGATGGACGTTCATCGCTGGAACTTCACGGTGTGCTCATCGTGTCTGGTCCGTTCCTTCTCTTGTGCTCCCCCGGTCGGCCCATGCGGCCGACGGGTGGTCTCGTGCTCACGACGATAGCGTCTCGAGCACCTCCGAGATCGCATCCTGGGACACGTTCCCGGCGACCCGCAGGGACCTGGTGAAGGCCTTGCGGTCGAGTGCTGTCGCGATGCACCGCTCGTCACGGTGCACCCAGGCTCCCCGCCCGACCGCTCGCCGGTCGGGGTCCGGCGAGAGGGCTGACGCCCGCGGATCGTGAACGATCCGCAGTAACCGGGAATCGGAATCCCGGCGGCGACAGCCGACGCAGGTCCTCACCGGACCCGGCACCTCGGCCGGGCCCTTCTGCTGGTCGTGATGCACCCGCATGAGGCCGCCTCGGTTTCTCGCCGTCCCTCCCACGCGAGTGGGTGGACGTGAAGTCACTGTGACATCTGGTGAGTCTACAGGTCGTTGACTATCGACACTAACGGCGCGCCCGACCGCGTGGACCGCGACCGTGCCGGACGTCACTCCGCGTCGCTGTGGATGTCGATCCGCCACTGCGTCAGCCGGTGGGCCAGGCGGGCGTTCTGCCCCTCCTTGCCGATCGCCAACGAGAGCTGGTAATCGGGGACCACGACGCGCGCAGCCCTCGTCTCGGCGTCCGCGACGGTCACGGAGATGACCTTCGCCGGAGAGAGCGCGTTACCCACGAACACCGTGGGGTCCTCGTCGAAGTCGACGATGTCGATCTTCTCTCCGTTGAGTTCCGCCATCACCGCCCGGACCCGGGCGCCGTTCGGCCCGATGCAGGCGCCCTTGGCGTTGAGGCCCGACACCGTCGTCTCCACGGCGATCTTGGTCCGATGTCCGGCCTCGCGGGCGATCGCCGAGATCCGGACGGATCCGTCACCGATCTCCGGTACCTCCAGGGCGAAGAGTCCACGGACGAGATCGGGGTGGGTTCGCGACAGGGAGACGGAGGCACCGTGCGGCCCCTTGTGCACCCCCACGACGTGGCACTTGATGCGGTCGCCGTGCTGGTAGGTCTCGCCCGGGACCTGCTCGGCCGGTGCGATGGTGCCCTCGGTACCGCCGTTCTCGGGCCCGATGTGCACGACGACGATCCCCCGCGCGTTGGCACGGGAATCCGACTGGATGACCCCGCTGACCACCTCGCCCTCACGGGCGACCAGGTCGCCGTAGATCCGCTCGGTCTCGGCCTCGCGCAGGCGTTGCAGGATGATCTGCCGGGCCGTCGCCGCGGCCACCCGGCCGAAATCGGACGGGGTGGCGTCGAACTCGCCGATCCGGTTGCCCTCGTCGTCGACCTCGGCCGCCATGACCGCGACGGTCCCGGCCTTCCGGTCGAGTTGGATCCGCGCGACGCGGTGCGCGTCATCGGTGCGCTTGTACGCGGTGAGCAGTGCGTTCTCCAGCGTCCGCACCAGGTCGTCCAGCGGGATCTCCCGCTCCTGGGACAACATGTTCAGCGCCGCCATGTCGATGTTCAACTGTCTTCTCCTTCTCGCACGCCACGTCCGGGGTCCGCGGGCTCCGACAGGAGGGCGAGTTCGTCCTCCGGAGCGGGCCGGAACTCGACCCGGATCACAGCGCGTGCCACGTCGTCCAACGGTACCGAGTCCACACGCATCCCACGACCCGACCTGCGGACCAGACGTACGGTCCCCGTCTCCTCGTCGAGGTCTCCGATCCGCCCGCGGGCGGGGCCGGTGACACCGTCGACGTAACTCACGTCGACCTGACGCCCGCGCGCCCGCCTCCAGTGCCTGGGTGCCTCGAGCGGGGCGTCCACGCCGCGGCTCGTCACCTCGAACGTCACGGCCCGGTCGGGCCCACCCCACTGTTCGGCGAGGTCGTCGAGGTCGGTGGACAGCGTCGCGAGATCGTCCAGTGTGACACCGGAGTCGCCGTCGACGACCACGGTCACCTGCCAGTCGGCGGCCCGTGAATCCTCCCGGATCTCCTCGAGTTCGAGTCCACGGTCGGCGACCGCTCTACGGATATGGGCCCTGCCGGGCTCGGGGACGATCACGTTGCTCCTGGCGTCGCTGCTGGTGGGTGCCGATCCGGATTGCGGACGGGCCGGATCACTGTACCGCCCCCGGTCCGGCGTCCGACGGGCCCTGGCAGGATGTCGGGGTGCCCGTTTCCTCCACCACCCCCGTGTCGCGCCGACGGTTCGTCGCGGTGACGGCGGTCGCCACCGGAGTGGCGGCCGCCGGTGGTTGCGCCCT
>NZ_JAALEF010000035.1:0-4713 GCF_014145245.1 Dietzia sp. B44
GGTCAACCCGAGCGCGTCGAGGGCGTGCGCGAGAGCGGCATCGGTGTGCCGGTCCGGCGCGAAGCGGAAGTTGACGTCGAGCCACGCCTCGTCCGGGACGGTGTTGCCGGCCACGCCCGCGGACATCCTCACGGCCTGCAGCCCCTCCCGGTAGACGCAGCCGTCGATGTCCACCGAGCGCGGTCCGTACCTCTCCAGCGCCGCCAGCACCGGGGCGAGGCGGTGCACGGCGTTGTCCCCCAACCAGCTCCGCGCCGAGTGGGCCCGGGTGCCGCGGGCGTGGACCCGGATCCGGAGGGTGCCCTGGCAGCCCGCCTCGATCAGGCCGCCGGTGGGCTCGCCGAGTATCGCCACGTCCCCCGTGAGCCAGTCCCGGTGGGTCCGTTCGAGGAACCCGAGACCGTTCGCGGTCGCCTCGATCTCCTCGCAGTCGTAGAGCACCAACGTGAGATCGTGCGCGAGCTCGGCGGAGTCCGCCAGGGTCGCGAACAGGTGGAGGAACACGGCGTCGCCGGATTTCATGTCGACGGTCCCACACCCGTGCAGGACCTGATCGGCTCCCTCACCCGTGAGTCGGCACGGGACGTTGTCCGCCACCGGGACGGTGTCGAGATGTCCGGCGAGCACCACCCGGGTCGGCAACCCCCTCGAGGTGCGGGCCAGAACGCGGTGGCCGTCCCGCACGAGTTCGGTCCGCCCGGCGGCCGGACCCGTGAAGCCGGCGACCACGGATGCGAGCGCCGTGTGGACGGCGCCGGCGATCTCCGCCTCCTCCCGGGAGGGACTGGCGATGTCGACGAGGGCGCGGGTGAGGTCGACCGGGTCGGCGGTCAGATCGAGGGCGGCGGTCACGGCGTCCACCTTAGATGCCCGTGGCCGGTACGCGCCGGGGCCGACCGCTAGCATCGGGGGCATGAGTGCACACGGAGCCGTGGCCACCGGAATCGCCACCCTGACGTCCGATCACACCGTCCTCGACGTGTGGTACCCAGCGCCCCAGCTCGGAGCGGCCTCCGAGGGGGGTCACCGAATCCTGTCGGGTGACGAGGTCCCCGAGGAGCTGGCTCCCCTCACCGGACCCGACGCCGATCGCGGTGTCGAGCGGGTCGCGGTGCGGGTCGAGATCGAGGACCTCACGCAGGCCCCGACCGACGCCTATGACGCCTACCTGCGGCTGCACCTGATCTCCCACCGGCTCATCCGGCCGCACTTCGCCAACATGGACGGGTTGTTCGGGACACTGGCCAACGTCGTGTGGACCAACTTCGGCCCCTGTGAGGTACCGGGATTCGAGATGGTGCGTGCCAGGTTGCGCGCCCGCGGCCCGGTGACGGTCTACGGCGTGGACAAGTTCCCGAGGATGGTGGACTACGTGGTCCCGTCCGGGGTCCGGATCGCCGACGCCGACCGCGTCCGACTGGGTGCCCATCTGGCGGAGGGGACGACCGTCATGCACGAGGGGTTCGTCAACTTCAACGCCGGCACCCTCGGGCCGTCGATGGTCGAGGGACGCGTCTCGGCCGGTGTCGTGGTCGGTGCGGACTCCGACGTCGGTGGCGGCGCGTCGATCATGGGAACCCTCTCGGGCGGCGGCAAGGAGACCATCTCGATCGGCGAGCGCTGCCTGCTGGGTGCCAACTCCGGAATCGGGATCTCGCTCGGCGACGACTGCGTGGTCGAGGCCGGGCTCTACGTCACTGCCGGGACCAAGGTGGACGTCCGGGCCGGGGCCTGGGCCGATCGCGAGCCCGTCAAGGCGGGCCAGCTCTCCGGGATGGACAATCTGCTGTTCCGGCGCAACTCCGTCTCCGGCGCAGTCGAGGCCGTGCCGTGGAAGCGTGAGGGCGTCGAGCTGAACGAGGCGCTCCACGCCAACGACTGACCTCCCGCGACGCTCGCCGGCGGCGTCGACCTCCAACGACAAGGACGTTCCGCACACATCGCCCGAGAGGCGGGTGCGCGGAACGTCCTTCTCGTTGGGGAGGCTGGGCGACGCGGGAGGCTGGGCGACGCGGGAGGCCGGGCGGACGTAGGGTGCGACCCGCTCAGGCCAGCCGACGGACCGCCTCGGCCACGGTGGCGTCGGTCGCGGTGAGGGCGATGCGGACGTGCCGGGCCCCGGCGGAACCGTAGAACTCACCGGGGGCCACCAGGACACCGCGGGCGGCGAACCAGTCCACCGTCTCCCGGCAGGGCTCGTCGCGGGTCGCCCAGAGGTAGAGCCCGGCCTGCGAGTCGTCGACCCGGAATCCGGCGTCCTGCACGGCCGGGAGCAGGAGCTCACGTCGGGCCCGGTACCGCTCGCGTTGCTCGGCCTCGTGGGCGTCATCCCGGAGCGCCGCGGTCATGGCGTTCTGGACGGGCAGGGGCATCATCAGACCCGCGTGCTTGCGCACCGCCAGCAGCTCCGCCACGAGGGACGGGGCGCCCGCCACGAACCCCGCACGATACGAGGCCAGGTTCGACGTCTTGGACAGCGAGTGCAGGGCCAGGAGCCCGGTGTGGTCGCCGTCGCAGACACGCGGGTCGAGGACCGAGGGCGCCTCACCCTCCCAGACCAGCCCGAGGTAGCACTCGTCCGAGGCCACGATCACCCCGCGGTCGCGGGCCCAACCGACGACCTTGCGCAGGTGGTCCACGCCGAGCACCCGGCCGCTGGGGTTCGACGGCGAGTTGAGGTAGAGCAGGGTGGGCGACGACGGGCCGAGTTGCGTCAGGGAGTCGGCGCGCACGACCGTCGCACCCGCGAGCAGGGCCCCCACCTCATAGGTCGGGTAGGCCACCTCCGGCACGACGACCGTGTGGCCCGGGCCGAGTCCGAGCTGTGCGGGCAGACCCGCGATCAACTCCTTGGTACCGATCGCGGGCAGGATCGCCCCGGGATCCAGGCCGGTGACCCCGTAGCGCCGGTGGAGAGCGTCGGCGGCCGCGAGCCGGAGCTCCGCGGTCCCGATGGTGGTCGGGTAACCCGGTTCCGCGGATCCGGCGGCGAGTGCCTCACGGATCACCGGGGCGACCGGGTCGACGGGGGTGCCCACGGTGAGATCGACCAGGCCGTCGGGATGCGCGGTGGCCACTGACCTCGCCTCGGCGAGGGTGTCCCACGGGAACACGGGTAGCGCGCGCCCGGGCGGACGACGCTCCGGGCGCGACACCACCGGGGTCACTCCTGGTTCATGGGGGGCAGCGCCTTGATGAACGGGTGGTCGTAGTCGACCTTGCCCACCTTGGCGGCGCCGCCCGGCGATCCCAACTCGACGAAGAAGTCGACGTTGGCGGTGTTGTACTCGGACCACTCCTCCGGGGTGTCATCCTCGTAGAAGATGGCCTCCACCGGGCAGACGGGCTCACACGCGCCGCAGTCGACACACTCGTCGGGGTGGATGTACAGCATCCGTCCACCCTCGTAGATGCAGTCGACAGGACACTCCTCGACGCAGGACTTGTCCATCACGTCGACGCACGGCTCTGCGATCGTGTAGGTCACGTCAGCCACCTTCCTCGTAGCGGTATGGCCTGCATCGTATGTCACACCCCGCGTCCGCGACGACGCCGCCCCGAAGCCGGTCGCGCTATGTGACGACGGTCACGGGGATCTGGGTGGGGGCCGGTCCGTAGACGGTGTCCCGACGCCGGGCGGGCCGACCGATCCCGGTGGCGATCTCCGCGATCTCCTCCGGGGTCTTGGCGGACCCGTTCTCGGCCCCGGCCATCCGGGAGATCGTCTCCTCCATCAGCGTGCCGCCCAGGTCGTTCGCCCCCGCGCGGAGCATGGTGCGCGTCCCCGCGACCCCGAGCTTGACCCAGCTGGTCTGCACGTTGTGGATCGATCCGTGCAGCATGATCCGTGCCAGGGCGTGGACGGCGACGTTCTCCTCCCGCGTCGGGCCCGGCCGGGACGCGCCCGCCAGGTACAGCGGGGCACTGCGGTGCACGAAGGGCAGGGGGACGAACTCGGTGAACCCGCCGGTCCGGTCCTGGATCCCCCGCAGGGTGCGCAGGTGCGCCACCCAGTGCCTCGGCGTGTCCACGTGGCCGTACATCATGGTGGAGCTCGAGCGCAGGCCCACCTCGTGGGCGGTGGTGACGATGTCGATCCACTCGGAGGCCGGGAGTTTGCCCTTGGTCAGGACCCAGCGGACCTCGTCGTCGAGGATCTCCGCCGCGGTACCGGGGATGGTGTCCAGACCGGCCGCCCGCAGCTCGGTGAGCCACTCCCTGACCCCCACCCCGGACCGGGCCGCCCCGTTCGAGATCTCCATCGGGCTGAACGCGTGGACGTGCATGGACGGCACCCGCTCCTTGACCGCGCGGACGAGGTCGGCGTAACCGGAGACCGGCAGGTCCGGGTCGATCCCGCCCTGCATGCAGACCTCGGACGCCCCGGAGACGTACGCCTCGTACGCGCGGTCGGCCACCTCGGCGGCCGAGAGCGAGAACGCGTCCGCGTCCCCCTTGCGCTGGGCGAAGGCGCAGAACCGGCACCCCGTGTAGCAGATGTTGGAGAAGTTGATGTTCCGGTTGACCACGTAGGTCACCGTCTCCCCCACCACGTCCGCGCGGATCCGGTCGGCGAGTCCGGCCACGGCGGCCAGCCCGTCCCCCGTGGCCGTGGCCAGGGCGAGGTACTGGTCGTCCTTGAGGCCGGCCGGGTCCGACTCCGCGGCCCGCAGCGCTGCGAGCACCTCGGAGTCCGCCCGCTCGGGGACCAGC
>NZ_JAALEF010000395.1:0-4229 GCF_014145245.1 Dietzia sp. B44
CCATCGGGTGGACCGCCGAACACGGGTCGACGACGAGGTCCGCGCCGAGATCACCCGGCATGCCGTCCATGGGCAGGGTGCGGCACCCGCCCCCGATGGTGTCCTCGGCCTCGAGAACCACGACGCGACGGCCCGCGCGGGCGCACAGGAGTGCCGCGGCGAGGCCGTTCGGCCCCGACCCCACCACCACCACGTCGGCCCGCACCGGCGCGGAGGACCTCACTCGAACACCGCCAGGCCGTAGGTCCGGCGCAGTTCCTCCAACACCTTCTCCTGGGCCACGGCCTGCTCCGCCAGATCCAGGAGGACGCGTCGGGTGCCGGGTCCGCCCACCTCGTCGTCGTCGCCCCGTGAGGGCTGGTCGGCGACCCACGAGTCCGCGAGCAGTTCCCACATGGAGCGCTTGGCCACCACGAGGGTGCGTAGCGCCTCCAGCAGCGCGAGCCGCGCCAGCGGATCGCTCAGCACCGGCCCCACCGGAAGCACGGAGAACGAGAGACCGGTCGACAGTCGCAGCAGTCGCCGGCCCGGGGTCCCGATGGGGGTCAGCCGGGCCAGCAGCGCGGCGGCGGTGTCGATCTCCTGCTCGAACTGGGCGCGCAGGGGCTCCAGGCGGGTCTTATCGGTCTCGTCGACGGCGCGGATGCAGTGGTCCAGGAGGCTGCGACCCACCGCCGCCCCGTAGAGGTGTGCCCGGAGATAGGAGGCGACCGCGGTCGAGCCGCGCGCGGGGGCGAGGACGGGCATCCAGGGGCTGGGCAGGCGGACCGGGAAACCGGTCGACCGGGGCGGGCGCAACATAGGTGATCCGTTCGTCGGACGTCGGTCGGGGCCTGCGGTGACATCAGCCACGGTAGGCGTCCCGGGCCACCCCGGCCACTGGTCCTCGGCGGTGTGCGGTGGCCTAGACTGGGTGTGCCCAAATTGACACCGAGGAGATCCCACTGTGACAGCATCCGGACGTCCCGTCGTCCTCATCGCCGACAAGCTCGCCCAGTCGACCGTCGACGCGCTCGGCGACGCCGTGGAGGTCCGCTGGGTCGACGGCCCGGATCGTCCCAAGCTCCTCGAGGCCGTCGCCGATGCGGACGCGATCCTCGTCCGCTCCGCCACGACCGTCGACGCCGAGGTGATGGCCGCCGCCCCGAAGCTCAAGATCATCGGTCGCGCGGGTGTCGGCCTCGACAACGTGGAGATCCCCGCGGCGACCGAGCGCGGCGTCATGGTGGTCAACGCGCCCACCTCCAACATCCACTCGGCCGCCGAGCACGCCGTCGCCCTGCTCATGGCCGCCTGCCGCCAGATCCCGGCCGCCGACCGCACCCTGCGCGAGCACACCTGGAAGCGCAGCTCCTTCAACGGCGTCGAGTTGCTCGGGAAGACCGTCGGCGTGGTGGGCCTGGGTCGGATCGGTCAGCTCGTGGCACAACGTCTGGCGGCGTTCGAGACGAACCTCATCGCCTACGACCCCTACCTGCCCGCCGCCCGCGCGGCCCAGCTCGGGATCGAGCTCGTGGACATCGATGAGCTGGTCTCCCGCGCGGACATCATCACGATGCACCTGCCCAAGACCAAGGAGACGGCCGGCCTGCTCGACGCCGAGCGGTTGGCCCGGGCCAAGGACGGCGTCGTGATCGTCAACGCCGCCCGCGGCGGACTCATCGTCGAGGACGCGCTCGTCGAGGCCCTGAGGTCCGGCAAGGTGCGGTCCGCCGCCCTGGACGTGTTCGACACCGAGCCCTGCACCGACTCGCCGCTGTTCGACCTCGAGAACACCGTCGTCACGCCGCACCTGGGTGCCTCCACGAGCGAGGCGCAGGACCGGGCCGGCACCGACGTCGCGCGCAGCGTGCTGCTCGCCCTGCGCGGGGAGTTCGTCCCCGACGCCGTCAACGTCACCGGCGGCCCGGTCGGCGACGAGGTCGCACCGTGGCTCGACCTCGTCCGGAAGCTCGGACTCATCGCCGGTCACCTGTGCCCGGGTGTGCCCACCACCGTGACCGTCGAGGTCGCGGGCGAACTGGCCGCCGAGCAGGTGGACGTGCTGGGTCTGGCCGCCCTGCGCGGGATGTTCTCCGCCATCACCGACGAGCCCGCCACCTTCGTCAACGTCGGCCAGATGGCCGAGCAGCGCGGTGTCACGCACTCGGTCGAGACCCGCAGCGAGTCGAAGTCCTACCGCAGTACGGTCACCGTCACCGCGGTGGCTGCGGACGGCGCGTCGGCCCATGTCACCGGCACGCTGGCCGGTCTGGACCAGGTGCAGAAGATCGTCCGGATCAACGAGCGCGGCTTCGACATGCGTGCCGAGGGTCAGAACCTGTTCGTCCACTACTCCGACCGCCCGGGCGTGCTCGGAAAGGTGGGCTCCATCCTCGGCGGGGAGGGCATCGACATCCAGGCCGCCGCGCTCAGCCAGGACGTCACCGGTGAAGGTGCCTCGCTGATCCTGCGGGTCGATCGTGCGGTCGCCGAACCGACCGTCGACCGGATCGTCTCCGAGCTCGACGCCACGGCGACCCAGATCTCCCTGGTCTGAGCGGGGGTCGGACATCATGAAGCTCGCAGTCATCCCCGGGGACGGGATCGGTGTCGAGGTGACGGCCGAGGCGATCCGGGTCCTGGACGCGCTCGTCCCGGGGGTCGAGAAGACCGAGTACGACCTGGGCGCGCGCCGGTATCTCCGCAACGGGGAGACCCTGACCGAGGCGGACATCGAGAGCCTCAAGGGTCACGATGCGATCCTGCTCGGGGCCATCGGCGATCCGCGATCGGTGCCCGCCGGGGTGCTCGAACGCGGGATGCTGCTCCCACTGCGGTTCGCGCTCGACCACCACGTCAACCTCCGCCCGTCGCGGCTGTACCCCGGTTCGGGGACCCCGCTCAGGGACCCGGGTGAGATCGACTTCGTCGTGGTGCGCGAGGGGACCGAGGGGCTCTACACCGGCAACGGTGGGGCGATCCGCGTGGGGACACCCCACGAGATCGGCACCGAGACCTCCGTCAACACCCGTTTCGGCGTCGAGCGCGTGGTGCGCGACGCGTTCGGCCGGGCGCGGTCCCGCCGAGGGAAGCTGACGCTCGTCCACAAGACCAATGTGCTGGTCAACGCGGGTGGGCTCTGGCAGCGCACCGTCGACGAGGTGGCCCCGGAGTTCCCGGACGTCGCGGTCGACTACTGCCACATCGACGCCGCGACGATCTACATGGTCACCGAACCCTCGCGCTTCGACGTGATCGTCACCGACAACCTGTTCGGCGACATCATCACCGATCTCGCCGCCGCCGTCACCGGGGGCATCGGCACCGCCGCGTCGGGGAACATCGACGCCTCGGGAACCAACCCGTCCATGTTCGAACCGGTGCACGGTTCCGCCCCGGACATCGCAGGGCAGGGCAAGGCCGACCCCACCGCGGCCATCCTGTCGGTGGCGCTGATGTTGAGGCACCTGGGCAGGGTCGCCGAGGCCGAGCGCGTGGAGGCCGCGGTCGAGGCGGACCTCGGGTCGCGTGGAGACCGTCCCGTGGTGACCTCCGAGGTCGGCGACCGGATCGTGTCGGCGGTCAGCGACTAGGAACCGGGCACCACCCCGCGGCCCGCGGGTGTGAATCGCGTGAAGCGGATCACACCGCGGGCCGTCGGCGTACAGAGTGGACCCATGGACGTCGAACTCGCCGAGGTGAGGGATTTCCTCGCCCGCTGCGCCCCCTTCGACGAGCTGCCCGGTGACCAGCTCGACCGGATCCCCGCGCGGCTCTCACAGCGGTACCACCGCCGGGGAACGGTGATCCTCGACGCCGGTGCCCGGAACGACACCCTGCACATCATCCGGTCGGGTGCCGTGGAGGTGTGCGACCCGGACGGCGTTCTGCTCGACGCCCGGGGCGAGGGAGACTGCTTCGGCTACTCGTCCCTGTCCCACAGCGGGCCCTCGCGCTACCGGATCGTGGCGGTGGCCGACACCCTGCTGCTCGAGATGCCGGCCGGGGTCCTGGACGACCTGGCCACCGAGCACCCTCATCTGCGGCGGTTCTTCGGCGAACGGAGCGACCGGATCCGCCAGGACCTCGCCTCGGCGCGGCTCGAGGCCGCGGGCGGGGACGCGCTGGGCACGCCGGTCGGGGAGTTGCTCGCCCGCGACGCGGTGACCACCGGCCCCGACACCACGATCCGCGACGCCGCGAGCCTGATGACCGAACGCCGCGTATCCGCGCTGCTCGTGGTGGAA
>NZ_JAALEF010000395.1:4494-8306 GCF_014145245.1 Dietzia sp. B44
ACTGGCCCAGACCGACCCCGTGTACCTGGCAGCCCGCATCGCCCGCGCGCCCGACCCCGAGGGGGTCGCGCGCCTGGCGGCGAGGTTGCCCGCCCTGGTCGGCGAGTTCGTCCGCCGTGGCACCGCCCCCCAGGACATCGGTCGCGTCGTCACCGCCACCGCCGACGCCGCGACGCGACGGTTGATCTCACTCGCGGAGAGCGGCCTCGGACCGCCGCCCGTGGGGTACTGCTGGGTCGGCCTGGGTTCCCAGGCCAGAGGGGAGCTCGGCGTGGCGAGCGACCAGGACAACGCGCTCATCCTCGACGACGAGGCGGAGACGACACCGGATGCGGACCGGTACTTCGCCGCGTTGGCGCAGGAGGTGTGCGCCGGTCTCGACCGGGCCGGATTCCCGTTGTGTCCGGGCGACGTCATGGCCTCCAACCCGGCGTGGCGTCGCACGTGCAGGTCCTGGGAGCGCCAGGTGGGGGACTGGGTGCGGGCGCCGGGAGCGGACGCCGTCCTGCACTCCCAGGTGTTCCTGGACATCCGCCCGGTGCACGGGGACACCTCGCTGTTCATGCGGGTCCGTGACGAGATGCTCGCTCGCGCCGAGGGCAGTCGACGGTTCCAGGCCCACCTGGCGCGCATAGCGTGCGAATGGCAGCCGCCGCTGGGGTTCTTCCGTGGGTTGGTGGTGGCACGACGGGGTGAGTACCGCAACACCCTGGACCTCAAGGCCGGCGGGATCGCGCCCGTGGTGCAGATCGCGCGTGTGCACGCCCTCTCCGCGGGGCTGGACGAGGTGTCCACCCTCGGTCGGCTCGACGCCGCGGCCGGGGCCGGCGTCATCGCGCGCGCCGACGCGGAGGATCTCTGCGAGGCCTTCCGGTTCCTGCGTGGTCTGACCTACCGCCACCACGCGCGCCAGATCGCGGACGACGACCCTCAGGACAACCACATCGATCCGGGAACGCTGAGCTCCGCCGACCGTCACCGTCTCCGCGCCGCGTTCCGGATCATCGCCGGGGTGCAGGGCTCGCTCGCCCTGAAATACCGGGTCGGGCAGATGTGATGCGTGAGTGGTTCACCGGGTCCGGGCGACGTCGACGCACCGCACGACGGCTTCCCGACGGTCCGCTGCGGCGCTACCTCGAGACTCCGCCCCCGGAGCCGTCGACCCCACTGGCGGATCTGCAGTTGCTGGCGATGGACGTCGAGACCACTGGCCTCGATCCGCGCCGCGACAGGGTTCTGTCCGTGGGGCTGGTACCGGTGGACGGTGACCGGATCGTCCTCGGCGGCGCGCGGTCCCTGCTCCTGCGGGCCGAGGGTGCCGACGACGTGGAGGGAGTGGGCCAGAGCGCGACGCTGCACGGGATCACCGACGACACGGTCGCGACAGGGGTGAGCGTGGACGTCTTCCTGGACCGGGTCTTCGAGGCGTTGACCGGCCGGGTGCTCATCGCCCACTACAGTCGTATAGAAACCGATTTCCTCGGCGCTCTGTGCACCTCCGGGCACGGTGTGCGGCCGCCGTTCGTCCCCGTCGACACCCTCGAACTCCACCGCCGGGTGCTCGGCGCGGGCGTCGACAGTGGATTCGCCCCGGAGTCCTCCCCGGACGAACTCCGGCTGTGGAGCGCCAGGGAGCGGTACGGGCTCCCCCGCTACCGGGCGCACGATGCGCTGATCGACGCTCTCGCCTGCGCCGAGCTCTACCTGGCCCAGACCGCGGAGCTGCACGAGCGCGGGGTCACGACGCTCCGGGATCTGCGAACGGCATAGGATCGCGGGTATGCGTCTCGCCCGTATCGCCCACCCGCAGGGATTCGCCTTCGTCGAAGTCCGCGGTGATGTCACCGATCCCGCCACCCTCACCTGCGCGGAGATCGCCGAACACCCCTTCGGCACCCCCGAGTTCACCGGCCGCGAATGGCCGCTGGCCGACGTCCGTCTGCTCGCTCCGATCCTCGCCTCCAAGGTGTTGTGCGTCGGTAAGAACTACGCGGAGCACGCCGAGGAGATGGGGTCCGAGGCGCCCGCCGAGCCGCTGATCTTCCTGAAGCCCAACACCTCGGTGGTCGGCCCCGAGGCCGGGATCGCGTACCCGCCCAGTTCCGAGCGGGTGGACCACGAGGGTGAGCTCGCCGTGGTGATAGGTCAGCCCTGTCGCGACGTCTCGGCCGCCCGGGCCCACGAGGTGATCCTGGGGTACACCTGCGCCAACGACGTGACGGCGCGCGACCAGCAGCTCGCGGACGGTCAGTGGACCCGCGGGAAGGGGTACGACACCTTCTGCCCGCTGGGCCCCTGGATCGTCACCGACCTGGACCCCAACGGCCTCGACGTCCGCACCACGCTGCACCACCCGGACGGGTCCTCGGAGCTGCGCCAGGACGGCAACACCTCCCAGTTCATGCACACCGTCGGGGAGATCATCGAGTACGTCAGCAGGGTCATGACGCTGCTCCCGGGCGACGTCGTGCTGACGGGAACCCCGGCCGGCGTCGGCCCCATGCTCCCCGGTGACCGGGTCACCGTGGAGATCGAGGGCATCGGAGCGCTGACCAACCCCGTCGTCGACAGGTAGGTCGGGTCCCGACCCGCCTGACGGTCGAGACCCGGTCGGGGGGTCCGGTCACACGGCGCCCAGCGCGGTGAGGACCGTGCGGAGTTTGGCGGCGGTCTCGGCCACCTCGTCGTCGGGGTCGGAGTCGGCGACGAGCCCCCCGCCCGCCCAGGCGATCGCCCCCGAGCGATCGGCGTCGATCTCGGCGCAGCGGATGGTGACCATCCAGTCGCCGTCTCCGCCCGCGTCCGCCCATCCCACCGCACCCGAGTAGAAGCCCCGCCGGCCCTCGAGACCCGCGATCACCCGCCGCGCCTCATCGGTGGGGGTTCCGCACACGGCGGGGGTGGGGTGGACGGCCAGCGCGAGGTCGAGCGCGGTCGTCCGCGGGTCGGCGACCCGTCCGCGGATCCGCGTCCCCAGATGCCACATCTCACGGGTGGAGGTGAGCGACGGGCGCTCGGGGATCTGTAGATCCCGGCAGAGGGGGGCGAGCGCCGTCGCCAGGGAGTCCACCACGAACGCGTGCTCGGCGGCGTCCTTGCCTGAGGCCTGCAGTGCCCGTCCCGCGGCCTGGTCCACCGACGTGTCACGGGAGCGGGGGGCGGATCCGGCGAGCGGATGGCACTCCACCACGTCACCCCGTCGACGGACGAGGAGCTCCGGGCTCGATCCCACCAGGATCCTGCCGGAGTGGACCCCGCCGGCGGGGGACAGGTCGACCAGGAATCCATCGGCCGACGGGCTCGAATCGATGAGCGCCGCGCACACGGCGTGGGGGTCGATCGGGTCGTCCGCGAGCAGCCGGACCGCGCGCGCGAGCACCACCTTGTCCAGCCCACCCGCCCGGATACCCGCGATCGCGGTGGCCACCCGTCTCCGGTGGGCCTCAGTCGAGGGCAGTTCCTCGACGACGCGGGCGCGCGTGCGGAGCGAGCGGAAGTAGGCGGGCGGCTCGAGTGGGCCGTCGGTCCGGACCACGATGTCGGGCTCGACCAGTGCTGCCGGGGCGTCCGGCTCGAACCCGATGGCGCCCACCACCAGCCCGCAGCGTCCGGACCGGAGGGCCAGCGCCGCGTCGGCGGGGTCGGGGAAGACGCGGAGGGAGCCCTGGGTCCGCAGCGATCCGGTGTGGCGCGACAGGAGGAAATCCGGGGCGGTGACAGGCCTGGCGGCGTCGGGGTGGGGCCCTGACGCCACGGCTCGCCTCCCTCGACTCCGATGTGCGTGGATCGCGCGCGAGTGGCGGGCCACGGGA
>NZ_JAALEF010000395.1:8348-14250 GCF_014145245.1 Dietzia sp. B44
CCTAGGCCGGTCCTGCGCGGGGGTGCGAGCCGGGACCGTCACTAGGATGGTGCGCATGACAGCCCCAGACGTCCGTGTCCGTTTCTGCCCGTCGCCCACCGGTACTCCTCATGTGGGGCTCGTCCGGACGGCGCTGTTCAACTGGGCTCACGCCCGGCACACGGGCGGGACCTTCGTCTTCCGCATCGAGGACACCGACGCCGCACGCGACTCGGAGGAGTCCTACCAGGCCCTGCTCGACGCGCTCCGGTGGCTCGGGCTGGACTGGGACGAGGGTCCGGAGGTGGGCGGTCCGTACGCCCCCTACCGCCAGTCCGAACGACGCGACCAGCACCTCGATGTGGTGCGCAGGCTCGTCGACGCCGGTGAGGCCTACGAGTCCTTCTCGACCGCCGACGAGGTCGAGGCGCGCCACCGGGCGGCCGGGCGCGACCCCAAACTGGGGTACGACGGCTTCGACCGCGACCTGACGGAGGAGCAGAAGCAGGCCTACCGGGACGAGGGCCGTGGCGCCGTGATCCGGCTGCGGATGCCGGACGAGGACCTCGGGTGGGACGACCTCGTCCGCGGGGAGACCGTGTTCAAGGCCGGCACCGTTCCGGACTTCGCGCTCACCCGGGGCAACGGGATCCCGCTGTACACCCTGGTCAACCCGGTGGACGATGCGCTCATGCAGATCACCCACGTCCTGCGCGGCGAGGACCTGCTCAGCTCGACCCCCAGGCAGATCGCGCTCTACCGTGCGCTCACCCGGATCGGGGTCGCAGACCGTGTGCCCGAGTTCGGGCATCTGCCGTTCGTGATGGGGGACGGCAACAAGAAGCTGTCCAAGCGGGACCCCGAGTCGGATCTGTTCCTGCACCGCGACCGCGGCATGCTGCCCGAGGGGCTGCTCAACTACCTGGCGCTGCTGGGCTGGGGACTGTCGGACGACCGCGACGTGTTCTCCCTCCGGGAGATGGTGGAGGCCTTCGACGTGCGCCAGGTCAATGCCAACCCCGCGCGCTTCGACCAGAAGAAGGCGGACGCGATCAACGCCGAGCACATCCGGCGGCTCCCGCCGGAGGAGTTCGCGCGTCGGCTGCGGGACTTCCTCGAGGCACACCCGTCCGAGGACGGACTCACGCTGCCCGCGGAGCTGGACGGTGATCGTTGGGCGGTGCTCGCGGATCTGGTGCAGACCCGCATCGTCGTGCTGTCCGACGCGTGGGACCTGATCCGGTTCCTGGTGGTGGACGAGTCGGAGTTCGTCGTCGACCCCGGGTCCGCCGCCAAGAACCTCAAGGCCGATGCGCGCGAGGTGGTGGACGCGGCGGCGGCCGCACTGGAGTCGGTGCCGGAGTGGTCCACCCCCGCGATCGAGGCCGCGCTCTCCGGTGCGCTGGTCGACGAGCTCGGGCTCAAGCCGCGTAAGGCCTACGGTCCGGTGCGGGTCGCGGTGACCGGATCGCACATCTCCCCGCCGCTGTTCGAGTCGCTGGAACTGCTGGGTCGCGAGGTCACACTGGCCCGCCTGCAGGCCGCGCCCATCGCTGAATGACCTGGCGATTTGCTATTCACCCTCGGTGCTTTGATAGTCTCTTCGAGGTCGCCCCGCACGGGGCGGACAAGTGAATACAGTGGCCTATGGTGTAATTGGCAACACAGCGGTTTCTGGTACCGTCGTTCTAGGTTCGAGTCCTGGTAGGCCAGCTGAGCGCGTTGTAGCGCTCACTGCAGCGGTTCCTCGCGGAGCCGCGTCCTGAGCCCCCGTCGTCTAGCGGCCTAGGACGCCGCCCTCTCACGGCGGTAGCGTGGGTTCGAATCCCATCGGGGGTACACACGAGAACGCCCGGAGCATCATGCTCCGGGCGTTTTCTCGTTCTCGGCCCGGTCCTCTCCACCCCGGTCCTCTCCACCCCGGTGCATCCCGGCGCCGTCCTTCTTCCGATCGGGGGAGAACGGACGGACTGGTCCGGTCAACCGGCGGTCGTCACGTCGACCCGCCCCCGTCCTCGGAGCCGGATGAGGTGCCGCGCGTGTTCGTCGAGATCACGGTCCTCCGCGGTCAGCGGGGTCCAGTGGGGGACCGGGGTGGGGCGGAGATCCGGGCCCAGAGCCGCGCACACGGCCAGGCAATGGGTCGTCAGCACCCGTTCGGGTGACGTGGGCTCACCGGACCGCACGTGGACGGACACGTGCATCGTCTCGTGACCGGTGTGCAGGAGCCTGGCCTCCACCTCGACGACGTGGCCGATCTTCACCGGGTGGTAGAAGCGCACCCCGCCGGCGTACACGGAGGTGCACGGGGTGCCCGACCAATGGGTCGCACACAGGTTCGCGGCGTCGTCGATCCACGACATGATGCGCCCCCCGTGCACGTTGCCGCCCCAGTTCACGTCACCGGGGGCCGCGAGGAACCGCAGGGCCGATCGGGGTGCGGTTCCCGCGTCGGTATAGCTCTGGACGGCCATGGCGTCCTCGATGTCCTTCCGCAGGGCGATGCGCATCACCGCCTCGTCGGACTCGTGGACCTCCAACCGGGAGGCGGGCCGCCAGGACGGCACCGGGGTGGGTCTCCCCTCGCGGACGGCGATGAAGACGACCAGGCACTCCGCGCAGTGGCGGAAGTCGAGGGTCACGGGGTCGCAGGCCCGGACGTCGCACTGGATGTGCATCGAGGTCGATCCCGTGTGGACGAGTCGCGCCGACACCTCGACGAGTTCACCGGCCTCGATCGGCCGCGAGAAGCGGACGTTGCCCACGTAGGCGGTGACGGCGTACCCGCCGGACCACACCGCGGCCTGGGCGTACGCGGCCTTGTCGATCCACTCGAGGATGCGGCCGGTGTGCACCTGGTTCCCGGTGCCGACGTCGGTGGGTGCGGCGAGGAAACGCAGGACGGTCTCTCGGGGAGTGTTCACGCTGGGCAAGCTATCGCCGTCGCGTAACGGGGCGGTTGCCGCGGGTGTGGATCGCGTGTCGGTGTGCTCACCCCGGTCCGGCGGCGCGGTGAGCACGCCACCCGGTCGGCGGGTTCGATCCGCCGCGGGGGTCAGTCGACCGTTTCCTTGAGGGGGTCCTCCCGGATGAACAGCAGCAGCACCGTGGCGATGAGCAGCAGGGGGACCACGACGAGGAAGATCGGCACCAGGGCGTCGTTGTAGGACCCCACGATCGCGTCGTGCAGGGGCCCCGGGAGGCCGGCGAGGATCTCCGGGCTCATCGAGTTCGCCGCGCCGGAGCCCTCGGCGAACGACGCGGCCACCTCGGCCCCCTCCGGCCCCATCGCGGACGCCGCGGCCGGGATCCGGTCGCCCATGAGATCTGCCAGGCGGCTGACGAAGAGCGACCCCACGATCGCCGATCCCAGCGTCCCGCCGATCTGGCGGAAGAAGTTGTTGGACGCGGTGGCGGTCCCGACCATCGAGACGGGGAACGAGTTCTGGACGATCAGGACGAGCAACTGCATGCACAGGCCCAGGCCGAAGCCGAACACGAACAGGACCGCTCCGAGGTGCAGGAGGGTGTCGGCGGCCTCGAGGGAGCTGATGAGCCACAGACCCACGGACATGATGACCGTCCCGACCACGGGGTACCACTTGTAGCGGCCGGTACGGCTCACGATGTTGCCCACGACGATGGAGGTTCCCATCATCCCCGCCATCATCGGGGTCATCATCAGTCCGGCGTCGGTGGGCCCGAGCCCGTGGACCATCTGGATGTAGGTGGGCAGGTAGGTGATGGTCCCGAACATCGCCACGCCGATGATGAGCCCGGCGGCCGTGGAGAGCGCGAAGTTGCGTTCCGCGAACAGCGTCATGGGGATCAGTGGGTGCGGCGATCGCAACTCGACGAGGACGAACGCCGCGGCGCAGATCAGGAACAGCGCCGCGAGGCCGAGGATCACGGGGTCGGTCCACGTGTAGCGGTTACCGGCCCACGAGCAGACGAGGATGAGCGCCGTGGTGGCCGTGACCATGAGGACGGTGCCCGGCCAGTCCGTGCTGCGGCCCGTGCCGCGGGTGGGCAGCTTCAGGTAGAGGACCGCCACCACGAGGGTGAGCAGGCAGATCGGCAGGTTGAACCACAGCGCCCAGCGCCAGCCCGGGCCCTCGGTGAAGAATCCGCCCAGGAGCGGACCGAGGATCGACGACAGTCCGAAGACGGCCCCCATGACCCCCATGTACCGGCCCCTCTGCCGGGCGGGGACGACGTCGGCGACGATCGCCTGCGACAGCACCATCAGGCCGCCACCTCCCAGGCCCTGGATCGCGCGCGAGACGATCAGGATGTCGATGCTCCACGAGAGGGCCCCGAGTACGGAGCCGCCGAGGAACAGCAGGATGGCGGCGACGAAGAGCGGCTTTCGGCCGATCTGGTCCCCGAGCTTGCCGTACACGGGGAGCCCGATGGTCATGGTCAGGAGATAGACGGTGATGACCCAGCTCATCTTGTCGACCCCGCCGAGGTCCGCCACGATCGTGGGCAACGCGGTCGCGAAGATCATCTGGCCCAGGGACACGATGAGCATCCCCAGCAGCAGGGAGGTGAAGACCAGCGGCACGTTGTGGGATGCCGGAGCCGGTCCGGTGGGTCGGCGATCGTCCGTGGCGATCGTGCTGGTGTCGTTCGTGCTGGTGTCGCTCATGACGTGGTTCCCGAGGTCTCAGGGGAGATGGTCCCGGCCGGTCTGGTCCCGGCCGGCGTGGCGTCGGAGGGCGCGGTGACGAGAAGTGCGAGCTGCCGGAGGGCGAGGGCACATTCGGCGTCGAGGTCGGCGAACGTCGCGGCCTCCCGTGTCAACCAGGTGGACAGCCCGAGGTTGGCCGAGGCGGCCACGAGAGCCACGTAGGCACGTGCCTCCGCCCTGGCCGCGACCCCGTCGAGGCGGCGCAGGGCCGGGTGGCGCTCGAAGTGTTCGGTCACCAGGTCCACCAGACGGAGCTGGAAGTGAGATGACGCGGTCACCCGGGCCACCCCGAGGTCCGGGTCGGCCCGGAAGATCTCCGCTCGACGGTGGGCCAGGGTCGCGGTCTGGGCGTCGTCCGCGATCCGCGCGGCCGCGAACGCCGCGAGGAACAGCCTCAGGAGCGCCCCGGGGACGTCCGGGTCGGCAGCGTCGAGGAATTCCCGGCGGACCGCGAGCGGGACGTCCCGGGGCGGCGAACCGATGACGGCGGCCTCCTTCGAGGGCACGTAGTTGAAGAACGTGCGCTTGGAGACCTGGGCGGCGGCGCAGATCTGGTCCACCGTCACACAGTCGTACCCGTGCTCGAGTACGAGGGAGGTCGCGGAGTCCTCGATGGCGAGCATCGTGGCGCGGCGTTTGCGCTCGCGGAGGGAGTCCGGTTCCGGCGGTGAGGTCACCAGGAGAGTCTACAGAAAAGTAGACTGAGTGCATATTTACACCGGGTGAACGGCGGTCGGCCCGCCGATTTTGTGGAGCGCCGGTCGGGTCGCTAGAGTCGAGGCGTACCAGGCCCCCGTCGTCTAGTGGCCTAGGACGCCGCCCTCTCACGGCGGTAGCGTGGGTTCGAATCCCATCGGGGGTACTCAGTGACATGTCCCGGTTACTCGCGTGAGCGAGGAGCCGGGACATCGCGCATTTCGGGACGTGAGACCATTCCCCCGTGCACTCTCGTCGCGATGTCCTCCGACTGGCGCTCGGCGCCGGTGCCGGGCTGGCGACTCTGTCCGCGTGCGGGGCGGTGGGGGAGACGACGACGGGCCCGACCACCACGACGGGCGACCCGATGGCCCCACCGAGTCCCGTCCGTACCCCGACCGATGACCCACCGGTCCGGCGTGTGATGCCCCTGTCCTCCGCTGACCTGGACGTCGTGCTGGCCCTGGGGCTGGAGCCGGAGGCGGCATGGGCGGCGGACGGGACGGGGCCCCGCCCGTGGCGGGATCGGCCGTC
>NZ_JAALEF010000396.1:0-1060 GCF_014145245.1 Dietzia sp. B44
GGCTCTTCGCATCTGAGCGTGGGTGAGGACGACACGCCGGTGAGGCGGTAGGGAGACGAGAGGGTCGAGGCCCTGAAGGATTGGAAGTACCACTACATCCGATCCTGAAAGGGCCTCGACCCATGTCTGAGCCTATCGGGTGCTGCCGGTCTGCCACCGGAACCGCACCTGCGCCCCGTTGTGTCCGCTGCGATCTTCTCGTCGGGCTCGACGACGTGTACGTCCTTGATGCGCGTCTGCGTGGCGAGCACCTGGAGGTGACCGTCGAATCCGAGCCGGGACCGGTCGGATGCCCGGACTGCGGCGCCGCCGGGGTGGGGCATGGACGGCAGGTGGTGCGTCTGGTCGACATCCCCGCGTTCGGCCGCCCCGTCACGATCATCTGGCGCAAACGCCGCTTCGTCTGCCCAGGCGGGGCGTGCGAACGTGTGACGTTCGTGGAGAACCTGCCTGGGCTTGCCTCGCCGCGGCATGCCACCACGGCCCGCGTCGTGGAGTGGGCAGTGGGACAGCTGCGCCGGGAGCACGCCACCGTCAGCGGACTGGCTCGTCAGCTCGGTACCGCGTGGCACACGGTGTGGACGCCGGTCAAGGCTGCATTGGAGGCGTTGGCCGATGATCCGGCCCGCTTCGACGGCGTCCGCACCCTCGGCGTCGATGAACACATCTGGCACCATGTCTCCCGGCGTAAGCGCGGCCCCAAGGAACTGACCGGGATGGTCGACCTCACCCGCGACGGGGACGGCAAAGTACAGGCCAGGCTGCTCGACCTCGTGCCAGGCCGCTCCGGGGTGGTGTTCGCAGACTGGCTCACCGCGCGGGGCAAGGGTTTCACCAGCGGCGTCGAGATCGCCGCGTTGGATCCGTTCCACGGCTACAAGCGAGCGATCGATGACGAACTCGAGGATGCCACCGCTGTTCTCGACGCTTTCCACGTGGTCAAGCTCGCCCTTGGCGCCGTGGACGAGGTCCGCCGGAGGTTGCAGCAGCAGATCTGCGGTCACCGCGGACGTAAAGGCGACCCGCTTTACGGGATCCGCACCATCATCCGCTGCGACCC